>JBKHYE010000106.1:0-6141 GCA_046565705.1 Actinomycetes bacterium | reverse complement strand
CCCCGAACACCTGGCCTTCGTCGCTGCACAACTCAACGATCGCCCACGTGAGACCCTCGGCTGGAGAAGTCCGCGCCGAGCCCTCGATGAGCTGCTCGTTGCAGCGACCGACTGAACCCGCCCCCGCCGAAACCGTCGGGAGGGCTCCCGCCGAGGTGCGGGGGACGGCGGCGGCGGGTCGTCCCGGCGGCGGCCGGCCCCGTCGCTAGGCTCGCGGCGGTCCCTTCCCTGCCTTCCATGGAGCGCTGTGTCCGCCATCGACGCCGTCGGCGCGCGCGAGATCCTCGACTCGCGCGGCAACCCCACCGTCGAGGTCGAGGTGGCGCTCGACGACGGCACGATCGCGCGCGCGGCGGTCCCGAGCGGCGCGAGCACCGGCGCCTACGAGGCGGTCGAGCTGCGTGACGGCGACGACGCCCGCTACCTCGGCAAGGGCGTCGGCAAGGCGGTCGGCGCGGTGCTCGACACGATCGGTCCCGAGCTGGTCGGCATGGACGCCACCGAGCAGCGGCTGGTCGACCAGGCGCTGCTCGACCTCGACGGCTCGCCCGACAAGAGCCGGCTCGGCGCGAACGCGCTGCTCGGCGTCAGCCTGGCCGTGGCGAAGGCGGCGGCGGAGAGCTCGCACCTGCCGCTGTTCCGCTACGTCGGCGGGCCGAACGCGCACCTGCTGCCGGTGCCGATGCTCAACATCCTCAACGGCGGCGCCCACGCCGACACCAACGTCGACATCCAGGAGTTCATGGTCGCGCCGATCGGCGCGCCGACGTTCTCCGAGGCGCTGCGCTGGGGGGCCGAGGTCTACCACGCGCTGAAGAAGGTCCTGAAGGGCCGCGGGCTCGCGACCGGCGTCGGCGACGAGGGCGGCTACGCGCCCGACCTGCCCAGCAACCGCGACGCGCTCGACCTCATCCTGGAGGCGATCGCGGCGGCGGGCCTGACCCCCGGCCGCGACGTCGCGCTGGCGCTCGACGTCGCCGCCACCGAGTTCCACGACGCCGACGCCGACGGCTACCGCTTCGAGGGCGGCACCCGCTCGGCCGACGCGATGATCGAGTACTACGCGGAGCTCGTCGGCGCCTATCCGATGGTCTCGATCGAGGACCCGCTCGGCGAGAGCGACTGGGAGGGCTGGGAGCGGCTGACGGCGGTGCTCGGCGCCCGGGTGCAGCTGGTCGGCGACGACCTGTTCGTCACCAACCCGCAGCGGCTGGCCGACGGCATCAACCGGCAGTGCGGGAACGCGCTGCTCGTGAAGGTGAACCAGATCGGCACGCTGACCGAGACGCTCGACGCCGTCGACCTCGCGCACCGCAGCGGCTACCGCTCGATGATGAGCCACCGCTCCGGCGAGACGGAGGACACGACCATCGCGGACCTCGCCGTCGCGACGAACTGCGGCCAGATCAAGACCGGTGCCCCCGCTCGGTCGGAGCGGGTCGCGAAGTACAACCAGCTCCTGCGCATCGAGGAGGAGCTCGACGACGCCGCCCGCTACGCCGGCGCCACCGCCTTCCCGCGCTTCCGCCCGGCCGAAGGCGCCGTGTAGCGCCGTGTCCGTCCCGCGTCGACCTCGTGCCGCGCGCCCGGCTGCCCGGTCGACGACCGGTGCCCGGGTCGCACGGTCGACGCCTGCTGCCGCCCGCGTCGGCAGCCCGCTGACGACCCGCGCGGCGATCCTCGGGCTCGTGCTCTGCACGCTCGTCGTCAGCGCGGTGCTGCCGCTGCGCACGTTCCTCGAGCAGCGCGGCCGCATCGCTGACCTCGAGCAGGAGCAGGCCGCCGCGCGCGAGCGCGTCGCCTCCCTCGAGCACGCCAAGCAGCAGCTGCAGGATCCGGCCTTCCTTGCCGCCGAGGCGCGCCGCCGGCTGCACATGGCACGCCCCGGGGAGGTCAGCTACGTGCTGGTGACGCCGTCGCCGGCGCCGACACCCGCTGCGGAGGCGGAGGCGGAGGCGGAGGCGGGTCCCGAGGCGCCGTGGTGGACGCAGGTCTACGCCGACGTGCAGGCGGCCGACCGGTCGGGCGAGGCAGCGCCTGCCCCCACCCCCGCCGTGCCTGCCCCGGCGCCCGCCGCCCCGGCCCCGGCTGCTCCGGCGCCGGCTGCTCCGGCGCCGTGACCGAGGTGCAGCCGGGTGACCGCGAGGCGGTCGCCCGCCAGCTCGGCCGTCCGCCGCGAGCGATGCGCGCCGTCGTGCACCGCTGCCCGTGCGGGCTGCCCGACGTCGTCGAGACCAGCCCGCGGCTCGAGGACGGCACGCCGTTCCCGACGCTGTACTACCTGACCTGCCCGCGCGCGGCGTCGGCGGTCGGCGGGCTCGAGTCGAGTGGGCTGATGAAGGAGATGACGGCACGCCTCGCCGAGGACCCCGACCTGCGGGCGCGGTACCAGGCCGCGGCGGACGACTACGTGCGCCGCCGCGACGCCCTGGGCGTGCTCGAGAAGGCGCCGGCGCAGGGCGGGATGCCCGACCGGGTGAAGTGCCTGCACGTGCACGTGGCGCACTCGCTCGCCGTCGGCCCGGGGGTCAACCCGTTCGGCGACGAGACGCTGGAGCAGCTGCCGGAGTGGTGGTCGCGCGGCCCGTGCGTCGACGTGCCGCCGCCCGGCGAGCGACGCGGATCGCCGCGCTCGACTGCGGCACGAACTCCCTGCGGCTGCTCGTCGCCGACATCTCCGACGGCGAGCTCACCGACGTGCACCGCGAGATGCGCGTCATGCGGCTCGGCGAGGGCGTCGACCGCACCGGCGTGCTCGCGCCCGCGGCGCTCGAGCGCACCCGCGCCGCGCTGGTCGACTACGCCGCGACGTGCCGGTCTCTCGGCGCGGACCGCGTGCGCATGGTCGCCACCAGCGCGACGCGCGACGCGCGCAACCGCGAGGAGTTCACCGACCTGGTGCGGTCGGTTCTCGGCACCGACCCGGAGGTCGTCACCGGCGACGCCGAGGCGGCGCTGTCGTTCGACGGCGCGACCCGGGCGCTCGACGTCGAGGAGGGGCCGTTCGTCGTCGTCGACATCGGCGGCGGCTCGACGGAGGTGGTGCTCGGGACCCGGACGGTCGAGGTCGCGCGGTCGGTCGACGTCGGCTGTGTGCGGTTGCACGAGCGGCACCTGCGCGACGACCCACCGACGGCCGCTCAGATCGTGGCGGCGACTGCCGACGTCGACGCCGGGCTCGCCCTGGTGCGCTCGGCCGTCCCGCTCGAACGCGCCCGGCTGTCGGTGTTCGTGGCGGGGACGGCGACCACCGTCGCGGCGCACGCGCTGCGCCTGCCGGCCTATGAGGCGGACCGCATCCACCTGTCGCGGTTCTCGCCAGCCGAGGTGGTGGCCGCCTGCACCTCGCTGCTCGAGATGCCCCGCACCGCCCGCGCCGCCCTGCCGTTCATGCACCCGGGCCGCGTCGACGTCATCGGCGCCGGCGCCCTGGTCATGCGGCGCGTCGTCGAGGTGCTCGGCCTGACGGTCGTCGTCAGCGAGGCCGACATCCTCGACGGCATCGCCTGGTCGCTGGTCGCGTGATCCCGCCCGGCAGAGGCCACCCGACCGACCGGGCGACGCCGTCGACCCCCGTCGCCCGCGACGCCGCCGACGTCGCCCGGCTGGCGTCGTCGGCCGGGTCGGTGGCCGACATCGACGCCCGGTCGTCGGTGTGCCGCGCCTGCCCGCGGCTGGTCGAGTGGCGGGAGCGGGTGGCCGTCGAGAAGCGCGCTGCGTACGCCGACTGGGAGTACTGGGGCCGTCCGATCACCGGCTGGGGCGACGACGACCCGCGGCTGCTCGTCAGCGGCCTCGCGCCCGCCGCGCACGGCGGCAACCGGACCGGCCGCATCTTCACCGGCGACCGCAGCGGCGACTGGTTGTTCGCCGCGCTGCACCGCGCCGGACTGGCGAACCAGCCCACGTCGGTCTCCGCCGACGACGGGCTCCGGCTGACGGGGGTGCGCATCGTCGTGCCCGTGCGGTGCGCGCCTCCGGCGAACAAGCCGACGCCGACCGAGCGCGACACGTGCGGGCAGTGGCTCGCCGCCGAGCTGCGGCTGCTGCTGCTGACCGTGCGGTGCGTCGTCGTGCTCGGCTCGTTCGGGTGGGCGGCGCTCGGTCGGGCGCTGCGCGGCGCCGGCGTCGACGTCGGGCGGCTGCCGGCGTTCGGGCACGGCGTCGAGGCGGTGCTGCCGGGCGGGCTGGTGCTGCTCGGCTGCTACCACGTGAGCCAGCAGAACACCTTCACCGGGCGGCTGACGGAGTCGATGCTGGACGACGTCTTCGCCCGCGCGAAGGAGCTGTCCGGCCTCCGGTAGCGCGCTGTGGACGACGGCGGGAGACCGTCGGTGCCCCGCTCGACGGTCCGTGGCATGACCGACGGACTGGCAGCACGACGGCCGAGCAAGATCACCGACGAGGACCTGCTCGCAGTCGCGAGCACCGCCCCGAACATGCGGCAGCTCCTCCTACGGCTCGGTGTCTCGGCGTACGGCGGCAACTACGAGACGGTTCGTCGGCGACTGGTACGCCTGGGTGTCACGGACGGGCGACTGCTCGGGGCCGCACGGCCGGCACGTGAGCCGGACCCACCGTCGATGCTGCTCGCCGAAGCGGTGCGGGCGGCGCGGACCTACGCCGACGTCGCACGCGCGGTGGGCTGGCGGGCGGACGGGAGTCGGCACCGCCGGTTGAAGGGGCTCATCGTCGAGGCGGGCCTCGACACCAGCCACTTCGTCGCGCACTGGCGCACGGGAGCCGTGGAACCCGTCAGACCGGCTCGGCCCCTGAGCGAGGTGCTGGTCCTCGGCTCGACCGTCCGGACGAGCAACCTCAGGGAGCGGTTGGTGCGCGAGGGCGTCCTTCCTCGTCGATGTGGGTGCTGCGGTCTTGCGGCATGGCAGGGGCGCCCGATCCCACTCGAGCTCGACCACGTGAACGGCGACCGGACGGACAACCGGCTGGAGAACCTGCGTCTGCTCTGCCCCAACTGCCACGCTCAGACCGACACCTACCGCGGCAGGAACATCGGAGCCGCGCTCGTGAGCAGAGCCTCCACCGCCGGGACGTAAGGTTCCGGCGTCGGCCCCCGTAGCCCAATTTCCGGACAAGAGGCGTCCACCTTAAAAGTGGATCTAGTGCGGGTTCGAGTCCCGTCGGGGGTACCAACAGCGCGCCGTCACACGTTCGTCATGTGCACGGCGGCACAGCCGTAGGCTGCTCTGCGTTGTACTGATGCGGTACGACCCCCACCCCCGGCCCTGACGGGCCTCCCAGGAGGAGAACCACCCACGATGGCTCGCCACGAGTCCAGCAACCCGGCGCTCAGCCGCGGCCCTCTCGCCGAGGCCGCCTCGCGCCCTGTCGGCTTCGACCGTCCGCAGTACGGCAACCCGTACGGCGGCACCCAGACCGGCCCTGACCCGCTCGAGCAGGCCTACTTCGGCCCCACCGCGACCTCGCAGGACACCGGCCGGATGACCGTCGAGGACGTCGTCGTCCGCACGGCGCTCATGCTCGGCACGATCGTCGTGACCGGTGCGGCCACCTGGTACCTCGGCCTCGAGGGGCTGTGGCTGCCGGCGATGCTGGTCGGCCTCGTGCTCGGCCTGGTCATCGCGTTCAAGCAGATCACCAACCCGGCCGTGATCATCTCGTACTCGGCGATCGAGGGCGTGTTCCTCGGCGGCATCACGAAGTTCTTCGAGTCGGCCTACCCGGGCATCGCCGTGCAGGCGGTCACCGGCACGGTCGCCGTCGCCGTCGCGATGCTCTTCCTGTACCGCAGCGGCCGCATCCGGGTGACGCCGCGCTTCACCAAGATGGTCATCGGCGCCACGTTCGGCTACATGATCCTGCTGCTGGTGAACCTCGGCGCGAGCTTCTTCGTCGACGGCGGCCTGGGCCTGTTCAACGGCGGCCTGCTCGGCATCGGCATCAGCCTGTTCGCCGTCGGCCTGGCCTCGCTGAACCTGGTCATCGACTACGACTTCATCGACAGCGCCGCCAAGAACGGCGTGCCGGAGAAGTACGGCTGGTACGCCGCGTTCGGCCTGGTCGTGACGCTGGTCTGGCTCTACATCGAGATGCTGCGCCTGATCTCCCAGCTGCGCGGCGACTGACGCAGCCCTGCGCGCCCTGGCGGGCCGTCACCCG
>JBKHYE010000105.1:0-8499 GCA_046565705.1 Actinomycetes bacterium | reverse complement strand
GCCGCCGTGCAGGGCGATGCCGTTCATGACGGCGCCCATGGCGTGCTCGCGGATGCCGAAGTGCAGCGTGCGGCCGTAGAGCTCGCCCGGGAACGCCTTCGAGCTGTGCTCGGGCGGCAGGAAGCTCGGCGACCCCTCCATCGTCGTGTTGTTGCTCTCGGCCAGGTCGGCCGAGCCGCCCCACAGCTCGGGCAGCACGGGCGCGAGCGCGTTGAGCACCTCACCGCTCGCCTTGCGGGTGGCGATGCCCTTGTCCGAGGCCTCGAAGGTGGGGAGCGCGTCCTGCCAGCCCGCGGGCAGCCGGCGCTCCCGCAGCCGGCGGTGCAGCTCGGCGCCGTCGGCGTTCTTCTCCGCCCACGCGTCGTAGCGCTGCTCCCAGTCCTTGCGCAGCTCCTGCCCGCGCTGCACCACGGACCGGGCGTGCTGCAGCACGTCGTCAGGGACGTCGAACGTCTTGCTCGGGTCGAGCCCGAGGATCTCCTTGGTCGCCGCGACCTCGTCGGCCCCCAGCGCGCTGCCGTGCGCCTTGCCGGTGTTCTGCTTGTTCGGCGCGGGCCAGCCGATGATGGTGCGGAGGCGGATGAACGAGGGACGGCCGGTCTCGGCGAGCGCGGCGTCGAACGCGGCCGCGAGCGCCTCGACGTCCTCCACGTACGAGCCGTCCTCCTGCACGAAGCTCACCGACTGGACGTGCCAGCCGTAGGCCTCGTACCGCGCGAGGACGTCCTCGTTGAACGCGATGGAGGTGTCGTCCTCGATCGAGATCTTGTTGTCGTCCCAGACCATGACCAGGTTGCCGAGCTCCTGGGTGCCGGCCAGGCTGCTCGCCTCCGCCGACACGCCCTCCTGCAGGTCGCCGTCGGACGCGAAGACCCACACGGTGTGGTCGAACAGGTCGCTCCGCCGGTCCAGCAGCCCCTTCTGCCGCCGGGCGGCCATCGCCATGCCGACGGCGTTGCCCACGCCCTGGCCGAGCGGGCCGGTGGTGGTCTCCACGCCGGGCGTGTGGCCGTGCTCCGGGTGGCCCGGGGTGAGCGAGCCCCACTGCCGCAGGTGCGCGAGGTCCTCGAGCGTGAGCCCGTAGCCGGTCAGGTAGAGCTGCGTGTACAGCGTGATGCTCGAGTGCCCGCAGGACAGGACGAAGCGGTCGCGTCCCGGCCACTCCGGGTCTGTCGGATCATGCCGCAGGTAGCGCGAGAACAGCAGGTGGGCGGCGGGCGCGAGGCTCATCGCGGTGCCGGGGTGGCCGGAGCCGGCCGCCTCGACGGAGTCCATCGCCAGCGCCCGGCAGACGTCGACCGTGCGCCGGTCCACCTCGTCCCAGGGCATCGTCTCGAGCGTCGTGCGGCCTCGGGCCGTGGCGGTGGGGCTCATGCCGCCCGACCCTATCCGCCTGGGTCGGCGTCGCCCGCGCCCGTCAGTAGACTTCCCGCCGTGACGACGCTCGCGGACGACCCCGTGCCGCGGGCGTCCCTCCAGGCGCCGCCGACCAGCCGCCGGATCCGGGCCCGCTCCACCCTCGCTGCGTACGTGGCGCTCACCAAGCCGCGGATCATCGAGCTGCTGCTCGTCACGACGGTGCCGGCCATGGTGCTGGCGGCCGAGGGCATGCCGCCGCTCGGCCTCGTGCTCGCCACGCTCGTCGGCGGCACGCTGGCGGCGGGCAGCGCGAACGCCCTGAACTGCTGGTACGACCGCGACATCGACGTCGTCATGCACCGCACCGAGCGGCGTCCGCTCGCGCAGCGCCAGGTCGAGCCGCGCTCGGCCCTGGTCTTCGGCCTCGTCCTCGGCGCCGTCTCGGTCGCGCTGCTCGCCGTCACCACGAACGCGCTCGCCGCGGTCCTCGCGCTGGCGGCGATCGTCTTCTACGTCGTCGTCTACACAGCCGTGCTCAAGCGGCGCACCGCCCAGAACATCGTCTGGGGCGGTGCGGCGGGCTGCATGCCGGTGCTGATCGGCTGGGCCGCGGTGACCGGGTCGCTGTCGTGGGCGGCCGCTGTGCTCTTCCTCGTCGTGTTCTTCTGGACGCCGCCGCACTTCTGGGCGCTGGCGATGCGGTTCCGCGACGACTACGCGGCGGCCGGGGTGCCGATGCTGCCGGTCGTCGCGAGCGCCGACGTCGTCGCCGGCCGGATCGTCGCCTACTCCTGGGCGATGGTCGCCACCAGCCTGCTGCTGGTGTGGCCGGTCGGTGCGTCCGGCCCGCTCTACGCCGTGGCGGCGGTCGGCGTCGGGGCGGTGTTCCTGCGCGAGGCCCACGTGCTGCGTGCCCGTGTCCGTACGGGCGGCGACGCGCGCCCGATGCGGCTGTTCCACTGGTCCATCACCTACCTCGCGCTGCTGTTCCTCGCCGTCGCGGTCGACCAGCTGCTCTGACGGTGACCGCCCGCCCGCGCGTCGCGGTGGCGACCTGCGCTGAGCTGCCCGCGCTCCACCACGACGACGCGCTGCTGCTGCCTGCGCTCGACGCCGTCGGCATCGACGCCGTGCCCGCGGTCTGGGACGACCCGGCGGTGGACTGGCCGGCGTACGACCTCGTCGTCGTGCGCTCGACATGGGACTACGTGCCCCGCCGCGAGGAGTACCTCGCCTGGGCCCGGTCGGTGCCGCGGCTGGCGAACCCCGCGCCGGTGCTCTCTTGGAACACCGACAAGCGCTACCTGCGACAGCTCGAGGACGCCGGCGTGCCCGTCGTCCCGACGACGTGGGTGGAGCCGGGCGACGTCTACCGGCCGCCGGCGGGTGAGCACGTCGTCAAGCCGACCGTTTCGGCCAACGCCGCCGACACCGCCCGCTACCCGCCTGGTGCCGACTCGACCGAACACGTCCGGCGGCTGCTCGACGCCGGCCGGCCGGTGATGGTGCAGCCGTACCTGGCCGCGGTGGACGAGGCTGGGGAGACCGCGCTGGTGCACCTCGGCGGCGCCTTCAGCCACGCGGCCCGGAAGGCGCCCGTGCTCGTGCCCGGTCTGGACGACCCGGAGGACGTCGAGATCACCGCGCGGGAGCCGTCCGCCGCGGAGCGCGTCGTGGCCGACGCCGCGCTGGCCGCCGTGCCGTTCGACCTGCCGCTGCTCTACGCACGGGTGGACGTCGTGCCGGGCCCCGACGGGTCGCCCGTGCTGATCGAGCTCGAGCTCGCTGAGCCCTCGCTGTTCCTCGACACCGCGCCCGGCGCCGCCGAGCGCCTGGCGGACGCGGTGGCCGCCCGGCTCGCCGTCAGGCCGGCGCGGCGCTGACCTGCCGCGGCACCTCGGCGCCGAGCACGGCGCCCGGTGCCCCGCGGTCACGGGTGGCGAGCACGACCCGGACGGCCGCGATGAGCACGAGGCAGGCACCTACCAGGTGCGCGCCGACCAGCAGCACCGGCAGCCCGGTGAAGTACTGCACGTAGCCGATCACGCCCTGGGCGAGCTCGACGACGAGCAGCACGCCGGTGGCCCGCGTGAGCCGCGGGTCGGCCCCCGTCGCCCGCAGCGCGACGTAGAGCGCCACGGTCAGTCCGACGAGCAGCATCACCGAGTCGGCGTGCAGCTGGGAGACGGTGGCCGGGTCGAAGCCGGTGCGCCCTGCCGACGGGTCGCCGGAGTGCGGCCCGGAGCCGGTGACGACGGTGCCGAGAGCCAGCGTGACGGCGGTGACCGCGAGCAGCCCCTGCGTCAGCCGGCGCAGCGCGGCCGGCACGACCAGGCGCGGCGGCAGGTCCCCCTCCGACGCCCGGCGGTGCAGCACGACGGCCAGCGCGATGAGCACCATCGAGACGAGGAAGTGCCCCATGACGGTCCACGGGTTGAGCCCGGTGAGCACGGTGATGCCGCCGAGGACGGCCTGCGCCGGGATGCCGAGGAACCCCGCCACGGCGAGCGCCCGCATGCCGGGGCGGACGGGTCGCTGGCGCCACACGGCGACGAGCACGGCCAGGGCGACAGCGCCGAGCACGAACGTCAGCAGCCGGTTGCCGAACTCGATGACGCCGTGCGCCGCGTACTCCGCGGTCGGCGTGTAGCTGCTGTCGGTGCATCTCGGCCACGTCGGGCAGCCGAGGCCGGAGGCCGTCAGCCGGACGGCACCGCCGGTGACGACGATGCCGCTGTTCGCGACGATGCTCGCCAGGGCGAGCCGGCGGACGGTCCTGTGGGACGGACGCCCCGTGAGCCGGTCGAGCACGGAGCCAGCCTACGTGCGGCGGGCGGCCTCCACGTCGTCGTAGAGGAGCACGTCGCCCGCCACACGCGCGCCGGGGGTCGGGCGATGGGCGGACATACGGCCGGGCATGAGGTGGTGCACCGGGACGCCGTGGAGCAGCACGATCGCGTCGGCCACCAGCCTGCGGTGGCAGCGCCACCAGACGGTCTCGCTGCACAGGAACGCCGTGGGCGCGGCGGCGCCGTCGGCGAGCAGGTCGGCGAGCGCGGCCCGCGCCTGCTCGGTGCGCAGGTGGCCGGCGTAGCCGCGGAACGAGGTGTTCTCCCAGACGACGTCGGGGCTGTCGGGCGCGGGGCGCCGGAACCCGCCGAGCCGCGGGTCCCACCGGTAGGCGATGCCGGCGGCCGGCAGCCACTTCTCGAGCCGGTCGCGCCCCAGGTGCGGGTGGCGGCGGCTGCCCGGGGCGGTCCGGACGTCGACCAGCCGCTCGACGCCGCCGAGCGCGAGCCGGTCCAGCAGCTCCTGCTCGCTCGCCGTGCCGTGGCCGACGGTGAGCAGTCGCGCGGCGCTCACTCCCAGCGGAACAGGCGCGCGGCGAGCGCGAGGCCGCCGACCGCCCAGGCGAGCAGCGCGAGCGTCTCGCGCAGCGGCAGGGCGGCGCCGGCCTCCAGCACCTCGCGCAGGCCTGACGACAGCGCGGCCGTCGGCAGCAGCTCGAGCGCCGGCTCGGCGGCGCCGTAGGCGGACAGCGGGAAGACGACGCCGCCCAGCACGAGCAGCACCAGCCAGAGCAGGTTGGCGACCGCGAGCGACGTCAGGCCGCGCAGCGTGCCGCCCAGCAGCAGACCGAGCCCGCTGAACGCCGCCGTGCCGAGCGCGATCAGCAGGACCGCTGCGAGCACGGAGCCGCGCGGCGACCAGCCCAGCGCGAGCCCGAGGGCGGCGAGCAGGCCGAGCTGCAGCACCTCGACGACCAGCACCGCGAGCGTCTTGGCCAGCAGCAGCACCGAGCGGGGGAGCGCGGTGGCGCCCAGCCGCTTGAGCACGCCGTACTGCCGCTCGAACCCGACGGCGATGGCCTGCCCGGTGAACGCGGCCGACATGACGGCGAGGGCGAGCAGCCCGGGCACGAAGAAGTCGGCGCGCTCGCCCTGGGTGGCGGCGCCGTCGACCTCTACGAACGGCACGAGGACCAGCAGCACGAGCAGCCCGAGCGGGATGACCAGGTTGAGCAGGACCTGCTCGCCGTTGCGGAGCACGAGCACCAGCTCGGCGCGGGTCTGGGCGAGCAGCATGCGACCGACCGGGGCAGCGGCCGGGTCGGGAACCAGCTCGCCGGGCGCCCACGGCGCGGGTGTCGGAGCGGTCATGCGCGCAGCGCCTTCCCGGTGAGCTCGAGGTAGACGTCCTCGAGAGTGCGGGTCTCGACGCGCAGGTCGTCGGCCTGCACCCCGTTCGCGGCGCACCAGGCGGTCACCGCCGCCAGCAGCTGCGGGTCGACCGGGCCCTCGACGAGGTACTGGCCGGCGGGTGACTCCTTGGCCAGGCACCCCTCGGGCAGCGCCGACAGCAGCTGCTCGAGGTCCAGCCCCGGCGTGGCGCGGAACCGGAGCTGGCCCGCGGCGCCGTGCCGGGTGAGCTGGGCGACCGTGCCCTGCGCCACGACCGTCCCGCCGTCCATGACGACGACGTCGTCGGCGAGCTTCTCGGCCTCGTCCATGAGGTGGGTCGTGAGCACGACCGTGACGCCGTCGCGCCGCAGCGCCTCGACGAGCGACCAGGTGGCGTGCCGGGCCTGCGGGTCGAGGCCGGCCGTCGGCTCGTCGAGGAAGACCAGCTCCGGGCGGCCGATGACCGCCATGGCGAGCGACAGCCGCTGCTGCTGACCGCCCGAGAGCCGCCGGCACGGGGTGCGCTCGACCGCCGAGAGCCCGAGCCGCTCGAGCAGCAGGCCGGCGTCGAGCGGGCGGGCGGCGAAGCTCGCCACCAGCCGCAGGGCCTCGCCGCAGCGCAGCCCGGGGTAGGTGCCGCCCGCCTGCGGCATGACGCCGACCCGCGGGCGCAGCGCCGGCGTGCGCGGCGGCAGCCCGAGGACGCGCACGGTGCCGGCGTCCGGCCGGCGGTAGCCCTCGCAGACCTCGACGGTGGTCGTCTTGCCCGCGCCGTTGGGCCCGAGCACAGCGAGCACGGTGCCGCGGCGGGCGGCCAGCGAGAGCCCGTCGACGGCGGTCACCCGCCCGCCGGGGGTGCGGTAGGTCTTGACCAGGCCGTCGACCTCGAGGGCGAGGTCGGTCACGGGCGCCAGCGTAGGGGCGCCCATCCCACCCCGCGCGATCTTCGCCCTCTGCAGTCGCGCACGGCCGTTGCGCCGTGAAAAGGACGAAGATCGGCGCGAAAGCGGGGCGGGTGAGGGCACCCTTCGTGGGCGGCGTCACTCCAGGCGACCAGCCGCCGCGTTCGACCTCGTCGGACATTTGCGCAACACTGTCGTTGTGCAATTCGCCGACACCGAGCGCAGCGCCGACCGGCGCACCCGCGACCGTGTCCGCGCGCTGCTGCTCGAGCTCGGCCCGTCGACCGCCGCCGCGCTCGGCGAGCGGCTCGGGATGACGGCGGCGGGCGTCCGACGCCACCTCGACGCGCTCACCGCCGACGGCACCGTCACCACCACCACGGACCGCCGCCCGGTCGTGCGCGGACGCGGCCGCCCCGCGCGGCTCTACGCGCTCACCGAGGCCGGCCATGCGGCGGGCCCGTCCGCCTACGACGACCTCGCGGCCGGCGCCCTGCGCTTCCTCGCCGAGGCGGCGGGGGACCAGGCCGTCGAGCAGTTCGCGGCCCTCCGCGCGAGCGAGATCGAGCGCCGGTACCGCGACCGGCTCGACGCCGTGCCCGACGCCGACCGCCCCGCCGAGCTCGCCGCCGCCCTCTCGGACGACGGCTACGCAGCCACCACCGAGCCCGCTGCCGGCGCGAGCACCCAGCTGTGCCAGCACCACTGCCCGGTGCAGCACGTCGCCGAGCAGTTCCCGCAGCTGTGCGAGGCCGAGACCGCCGCGCTCGGCCGGCTGCTCGACACCCACGTCCAGCGGCTCGCGACCATCGCCCACGGCGACGGCGTCTGCACGCTCCACATCCCCACCACGTCCGGAGGGACCCGATGACCGTCACGCCCGACCAGATCGCGGCCAAGGGGTACGAGTTCGGCTGGGCCGATCCCGACGTCGCCGGTGCCGCCGCCAAGCGCGGCCTGTCCGAGGACGTCGTCCGCGACATCTCGGCCAAGAAGAGCGAGCCGGAGTGGATGCTGAAGAACCGGCTCAAAGGGCTGCGGCTGTTCGAGAAGAAGCCGATGCCGACCTGGGGCGCCGACCTGTCGGGCATCGACTTCGACAACATCAAGTACTTCGTCCGGTCGACGGAGAAGCAGGCGACGACCTGGGACGAGCTGCCCGCCGACATCAAGAACACCTACGACAAGCTCGGCATCCCCGAGGCGGAGAAGCAGCGCCTCATCGCCGGCGTCGCGGCGCAGTACGAGTCCGAGGTGGTGTACCACCAGATCCGCGAGGACCTGGAGGAGAAGGGCGTCCTGTTCCTGGACACCGACACCGGTCTGCGCGAGCACGAGGACCTGTTCCGTGAGTACTTCGGCTCGGTCATCCCGGTCGGCGACAACAAGTTCGCCGCGCTCAACACGGCGGTGTGGTCGGGCGGGTCATTCATCTACGTGCCGCCGGGGGTGAAGGTCGACATCCCGCTGCAGGCCTACTTCCGGATCAACACCGAGAACATGGGCCAGTTCGAGCGGACGCTGATCATCGTCGACGAGGGCGCGTACGTGCACTACGTCGAGGGTTGCACCGCGCCCATCTACTCCTCGGACTCGCTGCACAGCGCCGTGGTGGAGATCATCGTCAAGAAGAACGCCCGCTGCCGGTACACGACCATCCAGAACTGGTCGAACAACGTGTACAACCTGGTCACCAAGCGTGCCGTCTGCGAGGAGGGCGCGACGATGGAGTGGGTCGACGGCAACATCGGCTCCAAGGTGACGATGAAGTACCCGGCTGTCTGGATGACCGGCGAGCACGCCAAGGGCGAGGTGCTCTCCATCGCCTTCGCCGGCGAGGGCCAGCACCAAGACGCCGGCGCCAAGATGGTCCACGCCGCTCCGCACACCTCCTCCTCGATCATCAGCAAGTCGATCGCCCGGGGCGGCGGCCGCACGTCGTACCGCGGCCTGGTCCAGGTGCTCGAGGGCTCGTCGCACTCGAAGTCGACGGTGAAGTGCGACGCGCTGCTGGTCGACACCATCAGCCGCTCGGACACCTACCCCTACGTCGACGT
>JBKHYE010000104.1:0-26454 GCA_046565705.1 Actinomycetes bacterium | reverse complement strand
GGGAGGGCTCCGCGGCACAGGGGCGGAGGGGCTGGTGCGGTTGCGGGGTGCCGCGGAACCGTCGGGAGGGCTCCGCGGCGTGCGGGGCTACTGCAGGGCGGCGAGGGCGTCCGCGAGGTCCTCGGCGGTGCGGAACCGGTCCGCCGGGTCGGGCGCCAGGCAGCGCTCCACGAGCGGGCGGACGTCGTCGGGCACCGACGGCGACACGACCGGCGTCGTCGAGAGCACCTTGCGCAGCGCCAGCAGCGGGTCCGACGGCGGCAGGTCGCCGTAGATGCCGGTCCCGCCGACGGCGGCGTGCAGCGTCGCGCCGAGCGACCAGATGTCGGTGGCGCGCGAGGCGCGGCCGCCGGTGAGCACCTGCGGGTCGACGTACTCCAGCGAGGCCAGCGGCCCCATCCCGGTCACCGTCATGCCCGGCGCGAGCACCTGCGCGAGCCCGAGGTCGGAGAGCTTGGCGCCGTGCTCGTGCAGCAGGACGTTCGCCGGCTTGACGTCCCGGTGCACCAGCCCGGCCTCGTGCAGCGCGTGCGCCGCCCGCGCGGCGTGCTCGACGGCCCGCAGCACCTCCTCGCGGGTCAGCCGGCGCGCCGGCGTCGCGAGCGAACCGAGCGGCAGGAACTCCATCGCGTAGTAGAAGACGCCGCCCTCCTGGCCGGCGTCGTACAGCGACACCAGGTACGGCGACCGCACCGCGGCGAAGGCGCGCAGCTCCTTGGTGGCGCGGCGGAAGGTCTCCTCGCTCGTCGGTGAGGACAGCACCTTCACCGCGACGTGCTCGTCGGGCACGGGCAGTCGCGCCGGTCGAGTCGCGAGGTGGAAGCTGCCGTGGTTGCCGTCGCCGAGCGGCCGGACGAACTCGTAGTCCGCGATGCGCTGCACTGACCCACCCCCGGTGTCGACGTGCTGCGCCGCACCATGCCGGTTCTGACGACCGGCGTCCAGAGTCCGTGAAGAAGGTCTAGCCTTCGCGCGACGTCGGCCGGGGGAGCACGCATGACGGCGGAGCACGGGACGGTCCTCGCGGCGGGAGGCGGCGACGCCCTCCCGATCGCACGCCTCCTGCTGGCGGTGGCGATCATCGTGGTCGCGGCTCGGCTGATGGGCCTGCTGTTCAGGCGGATCGGTCAGCCGCCCGTGGTCGGGGAGATCCTGGCCGGCATCCTGCTGGGCACGACGATTCTCGGGCCGGACGGCACGGAGGTGCTATTCCCGGACGACACCCGGCCGTACCTGCGCGCGCTCGCCGCGCTGGGGCTCGTGCTGTTCATGTTCATCATCGGGCTCGAGATCGACCCGTCGATCATCCGCGGTCGTCAGCGCACGGCTGCCGCGGTGTCGGTGTCGTCGATCCTCCTGCCGTTCGCGCTCGGCACCGCGCTCGGACTGATCCTCGCCGAGCGCCACCCGCCCCCCGACGAAACCAAGGGGTCGCTGGAGTTCGTGCTGTTCATGGGCGCCGCCATGTCCGTCACCGCGTTCCCGGTTCTGGCGCGCATCCTCAACGACCGCGGTCTCCTGCGCTCGCCGCTCGGCGGAGTCGCCCTCGCCTGCGCCGCCGTCGACGACGTGCTCGCATGGACACTGCTGGCCGTGGTGGTGGCGCTGGCCAACGCCGGCGACGACACGACCTGGCGCATCGCGCTGGCACTGCCGTACGTGCTCGCCATGTTCTTCCTCGTCCGCCCGCAGCTGCGCCGGCTCGTCGCCTGGCACGAGCGGTCCGGACGGCTCACACCCGACATCCTCGCCGTGGTCCTCGTCGGTCTGCTGCTGTCGTCCTACGTCACCGAGTGGATCGGGATCCACTACATCTTCGGCGCCTTCCTGTTCGGCGCCGTCATGCCGCGTGAGGGCACGGCGCACCTGTTCGAGGAGATCCTGGAGCGGCTCGAGCAGGTGAGCGTGCTGCTGCTGCTGCCCGTGTTCTTCATCGTCACCGGTCTCGGCGTCGACCTGCGCGGGATCGACGGCGAGGGGCTGATCGAGCTGGCCGCCGTGCTCGCGGTGGCGATCGTCGGAAAGGGCCTGGGCGCCTACGTCGGTGCGCGCGCGGTGCGTGAGCCGCACCACCGGGCCGCAGCGATCGGCGTGCTCATGAACACCCGCGGCCTGACCGAGCTCGTCATCCTGTCGATCGGGCGTGACGCCGGCATCCTCGACGACCGCATGTTCGGGCTGCTCGTCGTCATGGCCGTGGTCACGACCGTGATGACGGGGCCGCTGCTCAAGGTCGTGTACTCCGAGCGCCGGCTCGCGCACGACGTCGCCGAGGCGGAGCGCGCGGCCCTGGGCGAGGCCTCCGCGTACCGCGTCCTGGTGGTACTGGACGACCTCGACGACGCCGACCGGCTGGTCGACGTCGCGGCCGACCTCGTCGCCGGTGAGCGTCCGGCCGAGGTGGTGCTCGCGCGCGTCACGCCGTTCCCGGTCGCCACGGTGGAGGTGGGCAGCGGGCTGCTCGGTGCGATCGCCGGCATGACCACGGACGCCGAGCAGATGGACCGCCTCGGCGAGCGGGTACGCGCGCGCGGTGTGCCGGTGACCGTGCTCAGCCGGTTCAGCGACGCGCCGGAGCGGGAGGTCGCGGCGATGGCCGCCGCTGCCCACGCCGACGTCGTGCTGCTCCCGGCCGGCAGCGCTGCGGAGGGCGCCGTGCGCGGCGCCGTGCCCGGGCAGGTCGCCGTGCTCAGCGGCAGGGTCGGCGAGGGCGCCGTGGTGCTCGACGCCGCGTCCGGTCCCGACGGCGACGCGGCGACGGCGGTGGCACTGCGGCTCGCCGTCGGGCGCGCCGCCGCACTGCGGGTGGCCGGTGGCGGGCGAGCCGGCCGCAAGGCGGTCGCCGCAGCCGAGACCGCACGTGGCGAGGGGCTGGACTCCGCTGCCGTCTCGGACGGCGAGCCGGTGGCGCTGCGCGTCACCGCCACCGAGATGCCGGTGCCCGACGGCGGCGCGGTGCTGCGGGTGACGGCCGCGATCGACCACGAGCCGGTCGACGTCCGCGCGCTCCTTGCGGTCGTCCGGCCGCCGGCTGCAGTCAGCTGACCACCCCGCCCGTCACGCGAACAGGTCGTCGACCAGGTCGTCGTCCTCGACGGGGCGGTGCCCCGCGGCTGCGGCGGGCGCTCCGGTCCCGCGCAGCAGCTGACCGGCGAGCAGCACGAAGAAGCAGAGCACCAGACCGCCCGTCGCCGCGGCGCCTCCTGACAGCCCGCCGGTCGAGGTGCTGAGCACGAGGTCCACCGACGTCTCCTGCACGACGTCCCCGCAGGTCGCTGTCACCGGGTGCCGCCCGATGGGCAGGTCCGGCACGCTGAGCGCACCCTCGAACGTGCCGTCGTCGTCGGCGAGCAGCGTGCCGGCGGGCACGCCGTCGACCGCGAGGTCGACGGCCGCTCCGGGTGAGCATCCCTCGCCGGTGATGACGGTGCTCCCGCCCGGGACGGTCGACGGTTCGGCCAGGCGCAGCCCCCGTTCGACAGGGTGCACCGTCTCGGCCGGCGGCTGACCCGGGGTCTCCGCGAAGGGCAGCGACGAGGGCTGCGTGGTCGTCGGCTCCGGCGTGGGGGGCGGGTCCGCCGTGCGCTCGGCGGCCGGCCCGCCGGCGGTCACGACCGGCCCTGCCGGTGCTGCGGGCGCTACCGGCGGCGCCGGCGTGCCGGTCGGCGTCGGCGTCGGTGTCGGCGTGGGCGTCACCACCGGCTGCGTCCACGCGTGCGTCACCGGCCTGCTCGTCACCTCGCCCTCGCCGGCGGCATCCGGGGCAGCGGCGACGACCGAGTCGGTGCCGGCCTCGCTGCTCGACCAGGTGAACGCGGCAGTGCCGGTGGTCCCGGTCGTGGCGGTACCGGTGTGTCCGGCCCGCGGGCCGCTCGTCACGGTGAAGGTCACGGGCACACCGGCGGCGGGGTCGCCGTCGTGCTGCACTGTCGCGGTGACCGTGTGGTCGGCGCCGACCGGAGCCGAGGTGCCCGACGGCGACAGGTCGACCGTCGTGACGACCGGCGGCGGGAGCAGCCACGTGTGCGTGACCTCGTTGCTGACGACGTCGACCGGCGGGCACGTGCCGCCACCGGTGTAGCAGTCGAGCGTGTTCGCGTACGCCACGACGGTGTCCGTGCCGTCCAGCGCGCCGGTCCAGGTGTACGCGACCTGGCCGAGCGCGTCGGTCGTGCCGTCACCGACCTGTCCGGCGTGCGGGCCGCTCAGGACCTCGAAGGAGACGAAGGCGTTCTCCAGCACGACGCCGTCGACCCGGACCGTGGCGGTCACCACGTGCGAGGTGCCGACGTCGGCTGTGGTCCCCGATGGCGAGAGCGTCACCGTCCACACCGGGACCGGTTCCTCCGTCCAGGCGTGCGACACCGGAGCGGCGACGACCGGCGACTCGGTCAGCGTGTCCACGAACGACGCCGCGATGACATCCGTGCCGGAGGCCGAGCTGGTGAGAGCGAGCTCGGCCGTGCCGTTCGCGGCGGTGGTCACCGTGGTCGTGAGGCCGGCGTTCGGGCCGGAGGTCACCTCGAACGTCACGTCGGTCACCAGTGGCACGCCGGCGTCGACGGCCGTCGCGACGACCGTGTGCGTCGTGCCGACGACGCCCGCCGAGCCGTCGGGGGCGAGCGTCAGCGCAGGGCCGGCCAGCCAGGTGTGCTCCGCCGGCGGCGACTCGACGACCGTGCCGCTGGTGACGCCGGCGACCGCCGCCACGACCACGTCGGTGCCCGGATCGGGAGAGGTCCACGTCCACGCCGCAGTGCCGTCGGATGCCGTCGTGACGGAGGCGGTCGTCGTGGCCGACGGTCCGCTCGTGACGCGGAAGGTCACGTCGGTGCCCGGCACGGGCACGCCGTCGTCGGTGACCGTCGCCATCACCTGGTGCGACGTCCCGACCCGCGCCGACGTGCCGGTGGGGGCCAGCTCGACGAGCCGGATGACCGGTTGCTCCTCGGTCCACGTGCGGGTCACCGGCGACGCCGTCAATGTGCCGCCGGTCGGCGCCGGTGCGGTCCCGGTCAGCGTGTCGGTCCCGGCTGCGGTCCCGGTGTACGACACGACGACGGTGCCGTCCGCACCGGTGCTGGCCACCAGCTCGGTGCCCGCGTGCGGCCCGTCGGTGACGGTCACCGTCACCGGGACCGACGGTGCCGCGACGCCGTCGTCGAGCACCGTCACCGTGAGGTCCGCGGACGTGCCGACGAGCGCGGTGCCCGTGCTCGGGGTCACCGCGACTGTGCGGACGACGTCGACGACCTCGACGGCCGCACCCGGCCCGAACCCGGTGACCTCGACGCCCGTCGCGGTCCCGGCGGCGGAGGTGAGGTACGTGCCGGGTGCCGCCGCCGCCGTGACGCCGACGTGGACGAGCGAGCCGCCGCCCGGCGCGACCGGTGCCTCGAGCGCCCAGCTCAGCTGCTGCCCGCTGACGACGGGCTCTGCCGTCGTGACGCCGGTGGTCGTGCCCGGCGTGTACGCGAACCCGTCGGGCAGCGTCACGCTTAGGGACGTCACCGTCTGCGTGGTGGTGTTCGGGTTGGTCGCGGCGACCTCGTAGCCGGTCGCGCCGCCCGGCGGCACGAGCGCGTCGTCGGCCGTGACGTCGAGGGCGAGCGGCTGCAGCGAGACCAGGCTGTCAGCCTGCAGGAAGACCGCCGAGTCGAGGACGCCGTCACCCGCGTCGGCGATCGCGAGCCGCATCGTGTTGACCTCGCCCGGCACCACGGCGGACGCGCACGACAGCACCGTGGTCAGGCCGTCGAGCTGGGTGTCGAGCTGGTGGTCGTCCGCGCCGTTCGGCTCGTTGTCCATGAACAGGTGCGGATTGGCCGGCGGCGTCTCATTGTCCTCGTTGCCGCCGTTGACGGTGTCGACGGCGACGGCGTCGGTCGTCGCCGGGACCAGTGCGCAGTTCCTCCCGTTGACGTGGAAGGCGAAGACGTCGTTGTAGCCGCCGTACACGAACTCGTCGTACTCCTCGGACCCGAACGCGTAGCGGAACGAGACACGGTCGGACATCGGGACGAAGTCGAACGACAGCACAGCGGCGTCGTAGGTGGTCGCTGCCGCCAGTCCGTCGAGGACCGCGTCGCCGGCCGATCCGTGCGCCGTCCCAGCGCCGTCGCTGGTGTTCGGCCCGGCGACACCTGCGACCGCGCCGGTCGACAGGACGATGCCGTCGCCGAACCCGACGATGCCGTCGCCCCCGGCGAACGTGCCGAACGCGGTGTCCGCGCCGGTGACGACCACGTTCGACACCGTCACGCCGCTGCCGGCCAGCGTCTGCGCGAGGTCGGTGGCGGTGACCTGACCCAGAGGTTCCGGCGCCAGGCCGGCCGAGCCCGCGGGTGGGTGGAGCCAGCTGAGGGTGGTCCGGCCGGACGTCACTGGGTTGCCCGCGGAGTCCTCCGTCGTCACGTGCACCACATCGGTGCCAAGCGACGCGCTGGTGCGCGGAAAGGTCACAGTCCCGTCGGACCCGGTCGTCGCCACGACGGTGTCGCCGGCGGACGGGCCACCCGACACGGTGAGCGTCACGGGAATCCCGCTCGCAGACCCCCCCGCGCGCGTCACCGTGGCGACGACGTCGCGCGTCGTGCCGACGACGGAGCTCGCTCGTGCGGGGCTCACGACGACCTCGGTGTCGGTGACCGTGACGGTGACCGCGGGGCTCGTGCAGGGGTCGAAGTAGTCGTCGCCGGAGAACGCGGCCTGCACCGAGTACGTGCCCGCCGGGACGGCCAGCGACGTCGACGCGTAGCCGCCGGCCGACGTGACCGCCGTGCCGGAGAACTCCCCGGCGTCACCGGTCGCGACGAACGTGATCGCGCGACCGTCGGTACCACCCGACCCGTGGACATTGTCGAAGTACGCCTCCGCCTGGAGCACGCCGAGCGAGGTCAGCTGCTCGGTCGCCGTCGCGTTGTGCACGGTGCAGCTGCTCTTCAGGACGTCGACCGTGGTCGAGTCCGCGGACGGCAGGTAGCCCGTGCCGCCCGGGAAGTCCGCGTGCACCGTCGCGGTGCCGGGCGCCTCGAGGACCGTGAGTGATCCGTAGGCGGTGCCGGTCTCGTCCGTGGTGCCGTAGTCGGCCTGCGAGCCGACCGAGAACGACAGGGTCCTTCCCATGACGGCATCGCCGTCGAGCTCGCGCAGCGCCGACGCGACCGTGAAGTCCTGGCCGTAGTAGAGGGACGTCAGAGGCTGCAGCGTCGTGGTCGTGCCCGCCTCGCCGGGCTCGGGTGCCGGCACGGGGGAACCAGCGACATCTGGCTCCCCGTCGACCGCCCAGCGGGTGAGCCGCTGCAGCGGGCCCCCCACGGTGACGGCGTGCAGCCCGGGGACCTCGGCGCCGGTGTTCGCGAACACGAGCTGCGTCCCGTCACCGCTCCAGGTCGGCGCGCGGTCGTCTCCGGGCAGGTCCACGACCGCCTGCAGCCCGCCGTTCGGGACGGGCACGACGCCGACGGCGAGTCCCTGCTGCGCGGCGTACGTGACCGCGATGCTGTGGCCGTCAGGCGCCCAGGCCGGCTCGCGCACCGGCTCCGGCGTCGCGACCACCGTGGTCGTCGTTCCGTCGGCCGACACCACGACAAGCTGCGGCTCGACGTCGGCGGTCGTGTACGCCAGGGACGTGCCGTCCGGGCTCCACGTCACGTCGGAGGCCGCTGCGTCGCCCGCCTCCGTGGAGGTGACGTGCGCGCAGTCGCCGCCGCTGCTGTTGACCGTGGCGATGTCGCCCGTCGAGGTCACGTACGCGACGCGCGTGCCGTCGGGCGACCACGTCGGCCCCGTGCCGCCGTCGCAGACGGCTTCCCAGAGCACGGTGCCCGGCGACGTCGCGTCGAGCGCTGCGACGTAGGAGGAGGTGCCGTCCTGCCGCACCGCGACGACTGTCGTGCCGTCCGCAGACAGCTCGGGCTCTCTCCAGCCGACCGTCTCCGACGACTGGTGGTTCGGCTCGGTCGTCGTGAGCCTGCTGATCCCGGAGCCGTCGAGCGCGTAGAGGTCGACGGTCGGTGCGCCGCCGCTGTCGCGGCTGCTCGAGAACAGGACGACGGGCGCGCTGAACGCCGCAGCCTGTGTCGCGGCGACGAGCACCACCGGTCCCGTCGCGAGTGCCGCGAGGCCGGCGACCGCACGGGTCCGCAGCCCTCGGGTGAGGCTCGTGGTGCTGCTCTGGGTACCGTGCGCCACGCGGGCTCGTCCGGCCATCTCGCCCCCCGGTCGGGCACGCCGGAAACCCGACGTCCCCAGGCGGCGGAAACTGGCACTGGACGTCGGACGGGTCAAGGGACTAGTCGCAAATACCGCCCATTCGGGGGGGGTGACGGCCGAGCCGGACAGGTCTACCTTCCGGCCCATGCACCGGTTGACCGTGTGTGCCTCCGCGCTCCTCACCGGGCTCTGCGTCGCTCTCGTGCCGGCGTCCGCCGCGGTCGCCGCGGCCGACGACGAGGTCGTGGTGACGGGCACGGTGAACGACCGGCAGCTCGAGCGGATCGACGCCGGTGACCCGGTGCGGCTGGTGCCGGACGAGGGCGTCGAGCTGCGCGTCGAGGTGGAGAACCGGACGGGCGACACGCTCGAGGTGCGCAGCGTGCGGTTCGACGCGCGCGTCGTCGGACTGGTGTTCTTCACCTACACGACGCGCGTCGACCTCGTCGTCGCGCCCGGCGAGACGGGGGAACGCGCCTTCGTCGTCGACATCGGCGACCTCGGCGGGCAGGCGCGCGGGCTGCTCCCGGCGCAGCTCTCGCTGCTGGACGCCCAGCGCGAGGTGCTCGCCACGCGCGACGTCGCCGTCGACGTCGACGGATCCTTCCGCTCGGTGTACGCGGTGTTCGGCCTCGCCGTGCTCGCGATCACGGGACTCGTGCTCGCGGGGCTGCTGCTGCGGCTGTCGCGCGGCACGCTGCCGCCGCACCGGTGGCAGCGCGCCGCCGCGTTCGTGACGCCGGGCATCGGTGCCGGGCTGACCCTCACGTTCACGCTGTCGGCACTGCGGCTGGTGCAGCCGAGCGCGGCGCTGTGGGTGCCGCTCGTCGTGGGCGGCGCTGCGGTCGGACTGGCGGCCGGCTGGCTCACTCCCGCGCCGGACGACGTCGACGACGACGACCTGCCGGAGGAGATGACGGCGACGGACGACGACGCGGACCTCGCACGGTTCACGGTGCCGCAGCAGGCGCCGGCCACCGTCGACCTCACCGACGCACCGCAGGCGACCTCGTCGACGGAGGCCTGACGTGGAGGCGCCGGCCCGCGAGAGCGTCGCGTCGGCTCTGGAGGGCTACGACATCGGCGACGAGCTGGGTCGCGGGGGCTTCGGCGTCGTCGTGGGCGGCCGTCACCGCCGGCTCGAGCGGCCGGTCGCCATCAAGCAGCTGCCGCCTGCGCTCGCCGCCGACTCCGGCGTGCGCATGCGGTTCGCGACCGAGGCGAAGGTCCTGGCCTCACTCGACCACCCGCACATCGTGCCGGTGTACGACTACGTCGAGCGGGACGGCCTGTGCCTGCTCGTCATGGAGGCGCTGCCCGGCGGGACGGTGTGGCAGGCCTTCTCCCACACCGGTTTCACCGCCGAGACGGCGTGCGCCGTCGGCCTGGTCACCTGCGCCGGGCTGGAGCACGCGCACCGCCACGGCGTGCTGCACCGCGACGTCAAGCCCGAGAACCTGCTCTTCAACGCGGCCGGCCAGATCAAGGTCACCGACTTCGGCATCGCCAAGGTCGTCGGGGGGAGCCAGGCCCTTGCCACCAGCTCGGGCGACATCCTCGGCACCCCCGCCTACATGGCGCCGGAGCAGGCGGAGGGCAAGGAGCTCGGACCGCCGGCCGACGTCTACGCGACCGGCGTGATGCTCTACGAGCTGCTGTCCGGGCGGCTGCCGTTCTCGGAGGAAGGCGGCGGCCTCGCGATCGTCTACCGGCACGTGTACGAGCGGCCGACGCCGCTCATGGAGGTCGCGCCGGCGCTGCCTCCCGAGATCGCGGCCGTCGTCATGCGCGCGCTGTCGCGCGACCCGGGTGACCGGCCGCAGACGGCCGAGGAGCTCGGCGTCGAGATCGCCACCGCCGCGTCGGCCGCATTCGGCGCCGGCTGGCTGGACCGGGCGGGTGTCCCGCTCCTGGCCGGCGGGCCGATCCTCGCGAGCGCCGAGCGCGACACGCTGCCACAGCAGCGCGCCGCCGTGGCGGATCTGGACGCTCCGCGGGAGACAGTGGTCGGCGCCGCACCGGACGTCGTGGACCTGCGAGCCGGCACACCGGTGCCGGCCGCCGCACGGTCGACGAACCCGCCCGCCGCAGCGGGCGGAGCACCGCCCACGCTGCGACCGGGCGGTGCCGGCACTCCGCCGACCGCACCAGCGGCACCTGCCGTCGTCCGGCCGTCCGCCCTGGTGCACGTGGTCGGACAGGCGCCCGCGTCGCTGTCCGAGGGACTCGTGCCGGTCGGCTCCGTCCTGCAGCTGCCACCCCGGCCGGTCGCGGCCGTCGCGGTGTCGGCGGCGCTGCTTTCGCTCGCCGTCGGCGTCGCGGCGATCGGCATCGGCGCGCCGTCGCTGGACCGCACGGTGCCGGCCGGCGCCATGACGCTCGCCGGCGTCGACCTCGCCTCGGGCGAGCGCGTGGTCGCCGACCTCGCCGAGCCGATCGAGCTCGTCGTCGCCTCGGTCCCGCCCGCGGCGACGGAGGTCGAGCTCGCGGTGCAGGTGGCGGGCATCCCGCTCGTCACGTCGGGCCGCGAGCCGCTCACACCGTCCGCAGGCGGGGTTCGGGCGGAGCTGGACGCCAGTGGCGACCAGTACCTGGCCGCGGGACCCGTGGTGGGCACCGTGCGATTCACCGACGCCGACGGCGACGAGGTAGCTGCGACCGATGTGATGGTCGAGCCGGCGGCCGGCGGCATGGCGACGGTGCCGGGCGCGGTCGTCGTCGTGCTGATGCTCGCCGTGCTCGCCTGGGCGGAGTCGCTCGCCCGCCCGCTGCGCCGACGGGGTCGTCGCCGGATCGGGTCGATCGTCGGTCTCGGCGTCGTCGGGGCGGCGTTCGCGGCCACGTGCGTCGTCGGAGCATGGGTGCTCGGCTGGGCCGACCTGACGATCGCGACCGCCGTCGTGGCAGCTCCGCTGGGTGCGCTGGGCGGCGCCGCGCTCGCGATGGCCGCGCTGCGTACCGGGCTGCGGGCGCGGCTGCGGCGCGCCGCGCGCAAGCAGGGCGTCGACATCGCCGCGCCGCGGAAGACCGCCGTCGCCGCCTGACGGACCACCCTGGGGGGACCGTGCCACCGACCGCACTCACGCCGGCGCAGGTGCTGGCCTTCGTGCTGCTCGACCTGGTCATCATCCTCGTGGCGGCGAGGCTGATGGGCACGCTCGCGCGTCGCATCGGTCAGCCGTTCGTCGTCGGCGAGATCGTCGCCGGCGTGCTCCTCGGCCCCACGCTGCTCGGACCCACCGTGTTCACCTGGGGCGACTCGTGGTCGTTCCTGAGCTGCGAGACCGCGCTCGCGGCGACGCAGGGCACGCCCAGCATCACGACGTGCCTCTTCCCGCCGCAGGCGCGTGGCGTCCTCGGCGTGGTCGGTCAGCTCGCGCTCATCTTCTTCATGTTCCTCGTCGGGCTCGAGCTCGACTGGTCGCTGCTCAAGGGCCGGTTGCGCGGGATCGCGATGGTCGCGGTCGGCGTCGTCGCGCTGCCGCTGGTCGCGGCGTTCGCGCTCGCGCCGCTGCTGTTCGACGACGCGTTCGCCGCGGAGGGTGCGCCACGCACCGGGTTCGTGCTCTTCGTCGGGGCGATGCTCTCGGTCACCGCCTTCCCCGTGATGGCCCGCATCCTGCAGGAGAAGGGCCTGTCCTCCAGCGCGATGGGGGCCACGGGCGTCGCCGCGGCAGCCGTCGTCACCATCCTCATGTTCCTGCTCGTCAGCGTCGCGGTCGGCGTGTCCGAGGAGCAGCCGGTCAGCGACATCGTCCGCACGTTCGTCTACGCGGGGCTGTACCTGGCGGTCATGGGGCTGGTGGTGCGCCGGGCACTGCTGCCGCTCGGCCGCAGGTACGAGCAGGCCGGCCGGCTGACCCCGGACGTGTTCGCGGTGGTGTTGCTGGTGGCGCTCGCGTCGTCGTACGCCGCGCACCAGATCGGCATCAACGTCATCGTCGGAGCGTTCGTCGCAGGTGCCGTGCTGCCGGCGCGCACGCGGCTGTTCCGCGACCTGTCCACGCGCCTGGCCGACATCACCGGCGTGCTGCTGCTCCCGGTGTTCCTGGCGTTCTCCGGGTTGAACACCGACTTCACCGTGCTGCGCGCCGAGCACCTCGTCGGACTGCTCGTGTTCCTGGTCGCGGCGATCGCGTCGAAGTGGCTCGGCGGCGCGCTCTCGGCGCGAGCGGCAGGCCTCACCTGGGCCGAGGGCAACGTGCTCGGCGTCCTCATGAACTGCCGTGGCCTGCTGGTGCTCGTCGTCGCGCTCGTCGGCGTGAACAGCGGCGTCATCACGCCGGTCATGCAGGTCGGCGCAGTGCTCGTCGCGCTGGTCACCACGATGATGACCGGCCCGCTTTTCGACGTGCTCATCCGCCGCGTGCCCGCCGCGGAGCCGGCCGCTGACATGCTGCCGCTGGCACCGGGCACCCAGCGGGTGCTCGCCGTGGTCGACGACCCGCGCGACTCGGCGGTGGTCGTCGACGCCGCGTACCGGCTGGCGGCCGGCCGGGTCCCGGCTGAGGTGCTGCTCGTGCGCGCGGTCGCGCCCTCGGCGACCGGCTCGTCGGTGGAGGACAGCGCTCGGGATGCCGCTGAGCTCGACCGGACGGCTCGGGCGGCCGCCGTGCTGCGCCCGCTCGCGCCGGCCGGCGTCACGGTGCGCGAGCACACCTTCCTGTCCCCGACGGCGGCGGACGACGTGCTGGCCGTCGCGAACTCGGCGGCCGTCGTCACGGTGGCGTGGCGACCGGCCGAGCGGGCGAGCAGCCCGGGAAGCGTCCTCGTCGAGCGGCTGCTGCGCGAGGCGCCGTCCGGCGTGGTGGTGTGCCGGGTCCAGACCGACCAGCCTGAGCGGCGCGACCCGGTCGCACTGCTCGTCGGATCCGGTCCCACCGAGCTCGCCGCAGAGGTCGCGGCCGCGGCCGGCAGGGACGGCGTCGGGGCGTCGGTTCCGGTCGACGACGAGCGCGCGGCCGTCGCCGCGGCCCGCGACTCCGGCACCGTCGTGGTGTCCGTGCCACCGCCCTCCGACGGAGAGCGGCTCGGTGACGGGTCGATGGCCTTCGTACTCGCCGTCGCCGGTGGACCGGCGTACCTGGTGCGCGAGCCGGCGCCTGCCGGGGTGCCTCTGCAGGGCACCGCGTCGGCGACCGTCTGAGCCGTCGTGGACGCCGAGCGGGAGCGGCTCGCGTCCGCGGTCGACCCCGGTGCCCCGTGGCGCCAGTGGGGGCCGTACGTGTCGGCCCGCCAGTGGGGGACGGTCCGCGAGGACTACTCCGAGGACGGCGACGCCTGGCGCGCCTTCCCACACGACCACGCACGGTCACGGGCGTATCGCTGGGGTGAGGACGGCCTCGCCGGCATCTGCGACCGGTGGCAGCTGCTGTGCTTCGGGCTGGCGCTGTGGAACGGCGCCGACCCGATCCTCAAGGAGCGGCTGTTCGGGCTGACCAACACCGAGGGGAACCACGGCGAGGACGTCAAGGAGCACTGGTGGGTGCTCGACGACACCCCCACCCACTCGTGGATGCGCTGGCTGTACCGCTACCCGCAGCGTGCGTATCCCTACGACGACCTGGTCGCCGAGAACGGGCGTCGCGGACGCGGCGACCCGGAGTTCGAGCTGCTCGACACCGGTGTGCTCGACGGCGGCCGCTTTTTCGACGTCGAGGTCGCCTATGCCAAGGCGGCTCCGGACGACGTGTGCGTCCGTGTCCGGGCACACAACGCCGGCCCCGTCCCGGCGGAGCTGCATCTGCTTCCGACGATGTGGTTCCGCAACACGTGGTCGTGGGGCCGGGACGGACGGCACCCCGTCATCGACGTCGACACGACTCCGGCCGGCGAGGCGCTGCGCGCGCAGCACGCGACGCTCGGCACGTACTGGCTCGCGGTGGACCAGGCCCCGGCGCCGACCTTCCTGGTCACGGACAACGAGACCAACGCGGAGCGCCTGTACGGCTCGCCCAATCGCAGCCGGTGGGTCAAGGACGGCATCGGTGAGCACGTGGTCCACGGCGCGCCGACGGTCGCCCCCGACCGGACGGGCACGAAGGCAGCGGCCTGGTGGCACGTCGTCGTGCCCGCGCGCGGCGATGCCGAGGTCCGGCTGCGACTGACCGCCCGCCGTCCGCACGCCGGGTGCCTGCGGGCCGAGCACGAGGACGTGCTCGCGAGCCGGGCCGAGGAGGCCGACGCGTTCTACGGCCCGCTGGCGCCGCCCGGCACACCGCTGGAGGCGCGGCGCGTGCAGCGTGCTGCGCTCGCGGGCCTGCTGTGGTCGGTGAAGCACTACCGGTACGACGTGCGCGAGTGGCTCGAGGGCGACCCCGCCGGACCGCCGACGCAGCGGCGACACGACCGCAACGAGCACTGGCGGCACCTGTACAACGCCGACCTCGTCTCGCTCCCGGACGAGTGGGAGTACCCCTGGTACGCGGCCTGGGACCTCGCCTTCCACACCGTGCCCATGGCGCTGGTCGACCCGGAGCTCGCCAAGCAGCAGCTCGTGCTGCTGTGCCGCGAGTGGTACATGCACCCGTCGGGGCAGCTCCCGGCGTACGAGTGGGCGTTCGGCGACGTCAACCCGCCGGTGCACGCCTGGGCGGCCTGGCAGGTGTACCGCGCCGACGCGCGCGCCACCGGGCGGCCGGACCGAGCGTTCCTCGCGAGGGTGTTCCACAAGCTGCTGCTGAACTTCTCGTGGTGGGTGAACCGCAAGGACGCGACCGGGTCGAACGTCTTCGAGGGCGGGTTCCTCGGCATGGACAACATCGGGCCGTTCGACCGCAGCGCCGCGCAGCCGCCGGGTACCCGCCTGCTGCAGTCCGACGCGACGAGCTGGATGGCGATGTACAGCCTGAACCTGCTCGTCATCGCCCTCGAGCTCGCGCGCGCAGACCGCGCGTACGAGGACGTCGCGACGAAGTTCTTCGAGCACTTCCTCGCGATCGCGTCCGCCGCTGACGCCTTCGGCCCCGACGGCGTCTCGCTCTGGGACGAGCAGGACGGTTTCAGCTACGACGTCCTCGAGACGCCGGACGGCGTGCAGCCGGTGCGCGTGCGCAGCATGGTCGGCCTCGTCCCGCTGCTCGCGGCGGCGACGATCGACGACGCGGTCTTCCGCGAGCTGCCTGACTTCGCCGCGCGGGTGTCGTGGTTCGTCAAGAACCGCTCGGAGCTGTGCCGCAACGTCTGGACCGCCGATGTCCCCGGCGAGGGTGATCGTCGGCTGCTGTCGCTGCTGCGTCCGGACCAGCTGCGCCGGGTGCTCACTCGGATGCTCGACGAGCAGGAGTTCCTGTCACCGCACGGCGTGCGGTCCCTGTCAGCGGCGCACCGCACGCCCGTCGGCATGTCCATCGGCGGCCAGTGGCACGAGGTGGGCTACGTGCCGGGTGAGTCGACGTCCGCGATGTTCGGCGGCAACTCGAACTGGCGGGGACCGGTCTGGATGCCCGTCAACGCGCTGCTCGTCGAGGCGCTGTCGACCTACCACTCCTACTTCGGCAGCGCGTTCCGCGTGGAGCTGCCGACGGGGTCCGGGGTCTCCGCTGACCTGCTCGACGTCGCGGACGAGATCGCCCGTCGGCTGCTGCGGCTGTGGCTTCCCGGTCCGGTCGGGCGGCCGGTCCTCGGCGGCGACGCGCGCCTCGTCGACGATCCGCGCTGGCGCGACCTGCTGCCGTTCCCGGAGTACTTCCACGGCGACACCGGCGCCGGCCTCGGAGCGATGCACCAGACGGGGTGGACCGCACTGGTCGCCACGCTCGTGCAGCGGCTGGGCCCGGGCGCCGCGCTCGTGCGCGAGCCGGTTTCGGCGAAAACGTTGTCGGCAGCGCCCGCGAGAGACATTGTGTCCGCAGCGCCGCCTGGAGCCATGAGGGGGGATCCATGACCGGCAGGGAGACCATCCGGGTACCCGGCATCGTCGCCGCCGCCGAGCAGCCGGCCGAGGCAGCCGGAGGTCGGGGCGACTTCACCGAGGACCTGCTCCGCAGCGACGTCTGGTCCGACGCGATGGTCGCGGCTGCGGGCATCCCCGTCGTCGAGACGCCGTTCGTCACCGTCGGGAGCGGCATCGGCTCGTTCGTCATGGTGGACACCTTGCGCATCGCCGGCGTGCCGGCGTCGAGCATCCGGGTCCTCGGCAACCTCGACCACCCGTGGCAGACGTACGAGTACCTGACGAGGAACTCGCAGATCCCGCGCGAGGAGCGGCTGCGCAGCGACTCCGGGTCGACGCCGGACTGCATCTGGGGCTTCCCGAGCTACGCGGTGCGGGAGGCGTGGCACGAGAGGGGGTTGACGAAGAAGCTCGCGCCGCTCTGGAACGTGCTCTCGGAGCCCGTCTTCACCGACTACTACACGCCCAAGGCCGGCCAGCCGTTCGAGGCGATGAAGCGCGAGGCCGAGCGGATCGGCTACTACGACTGCCTCGTCAAGGGCCTGGTCCGCATGACGCGCAAGCGCCAGGGCGGCGGCTACTTCACGATCCTGACGCCGCCCGCAGGCGCCTCGGCGACCAAGCGCATCGCCTACCGCAGCCAGTACGTGCACGTCGCCGTCGGGTACCCGGGGCTGCGCTTCCTGCGCGATTTGCAGGAGTACCGGCAGACCTACGACGACTACAGCCGCGTGGTCAACGCGTACGAGCCGCACGAGCACGTGTACGAGGAGCTCAAGAAGCGGCCCGAGACGGTCATCGTGCGCGGCGGCGGCATCGTCGCCTCGCGCATCCTCCAGCGGCTCATCGACGACCGCGACAAGCACGGCGCCAAGACGCAGATCGCGCACCTGTTCCGCACCTACGTCGACGAGTCTCACGGGCCGAGCATCTTCATGCGGCGGAAGGGCAAGGACGGCTGGGCGTACCAGGGCTTCAACTGGCCCAAGGGGTCCTGGGGCGGTCAGATCAAGGCACGCATCGAGAAGCTCGAGGGCGAGAAGCGGGCTCAGCTCTACGACGTCATGGGCGGCACGAACACACCGCACCGCAAGCTGTGGATCGAGCAGCTCGACCGCGGTCGGCGCGAGGGCTGGTACAAGACCTACGTCGGCGAGGTCGACAGCGTGGTGCCGGGCGGCGACGGCGGCACGGTGACCCGGATCAAGACCAAGGACGGGCTGCTCGAGCTCGAGGCGGCGTTCATCATCGACGGCACGGGGCTCGAGGCCGACATCCGCGAGCACCGCTACCTCGCAGACCTGCTCGAGCACAGCGGGGTCGGTCGCAACGTCAAGGGCCGTCTGGACGTCTCGCCGTCGTTCGAGGTCCGTGGCACCGCGAACGACGGCGGTCGCATGTACGCCTCGGGATCGGCCACCCTCGGTGGCTACTACATGGGAGTCGACTCCTTCCTCGGGCTGCAGTACGCGGCGCTCGCCATCACCGACGACCTCGCGAAGCAGGGGTTCGCGAAGCGGATCGGGCCGTGGCGCTCGACCACGCAGTGGCTCAAGTGGGCCCGCGGCAAGCGGATCTGACCGGAGGAGCGACGTGACCCCCACCCTGCTCGGGCGCATCCAGACCCGCATCTTCCTGCTCGCCGTCATCGGCAGCCTGGTCGCGCTCGTCATCACACCGCTGCTGCCGATGGACGCACCGCTCGGCGACAAGTACCGCGCCATGTTCGGCGTCCTGCTCATCGTCGGCGTCGTCGGGATCGCCTGGGAGCTGCTGTACCACTTCCTGCAGCAGTTCCGGTGGGAGAAGGACTGGCCCACGCTGTTCGGGCTGGTGCTCGGCGTGCCCGAGGGAGTGGTGGCGTACTTCGTCGCCCGCAGCGGTGTCCTCGACGCGACCCGGGACATCTCGCTGGCCGCCTTCGTCGTCGGCTTCACCGTCGTGTGGCTGGCGACGTGGCTGTTCGTCAACGGACCGATGCGCATCTTCACGGTGCACTGGCGCTACCGCGGTGGGCGGCTGGTGTGACGACGACTCCCAGGAGGTCCGCGTGACCATCAGCGACCGCACGCTTTCGCTCGTGCCCGGCGACGGCGTCGTCGCGCGCCGCCCTCGCACCCTCGTGTGGGCGGCTCAGAGCGAGCGCACCGCCGCGGTCTTGCAGGAGATCGTCGCTGCGGCGGAGCAGGCCGGGACCGCCGACGGTGCCCCCGGCCGGCGGCTGCTGCGTCGCCTCGCCGGTGTCGTGAGCGCAGCCGACCCCGACGACGTCCCGGCGTTCGCCGCCCTCGGCGACACCGACGACGGGCTGGCGGTGATGGTGGTCGGGGAGGTCGACGTCCACGTCGTCGGTCCGACCGGCGACACCGAAGTGCTGCGCGGGCGTGACGCCGCCACGTGGGTGGACCGGATCGTGGACGCCAAGACCCGGTCCCTGGCCATCGTGCCGACCGGCACGGCGCCGCCGACCCCGGACCCGTGGAGCGACCTGCGCGAGGGGACGGCGCGCTGCGGGGGCGCGGTCCTCGCACTGCGCCAGAACGGCACGGCGCCCGCTGCGGCGCCAGCACCGGCGCAGCAGCCGGTCTCGCTGCCGCCCGACCTCGACGAGCCGACGAGCAACCTGCCCGACCCGGCCACGGGGGCGGCTCCTGAGCCGGTTGCGCCACCGACACCGGTCGAGGTGCCGACCGGCCGCGCCACCGCCGGCATCGACTTCACCGCCGTCTCGCTGCTCGACGCCGAGCCCGAGGCGGCCGAGCCGCTCCCGGTCGCCGGCGAAGGCGTGCCACCGCAGGAAGACGGCGTCCTCGTCGACGGCATCTGGTGCTCTCGAAAGCACTTCAACGACCCGCAGGCCGCGTACTGCTCGGTGTGCGGGATCTCGATGGTTCACCAGACGCACAACCTGGTGAAGGGTCCGCGGCCACCGCTCGGCGTCCTCGTGCTCGACGACGGCAGCACCTTCGGCGTGGACGGCGACTACGTGCTCGGTCGTGAGCCCAGCGGCGATCCCGCCGTGGCCAGCGGCAGCGTGCTGCCGCTGGTCGTCGACGACCCGGGGCGCAGCGTGAGCCGGGTGCACGCGCGGCTGACGCTGCACGGGTGGGACGTCCGGCTGGCGGATGCCGGCTCGGCGAACGGCACGTACGTCGCGCGGCCCGGGTCGGACCACTGGGAGCGGCTCGCACCGGACGAGCCGCTGACCCTCGCGCCCGGGTCGCGCATCCGGCTCGGCCAGCGGGAGCTCGCCTACGACTCGCACCACCGCGCCTGACGGTGCTGCCGCCCGGCACGGTCCTCGGAGGGCACCGGATCGAGCGGCTGCACTCGGTGCGTCCGGCCGGCGAGTGCTACGCGGCGCAGCGGTTGGCCGACGGCGCGCCCCGGCTCGTGACGGTGCTCGCTCCAGATCGCGCGACGCCCGACGTGCTCGAGCGGGCACTCGCGGTGTCGGAGCGCCTCCACAGCGACCGGCCGGGGCTGGCGCCCGCGCTCGAGGGAGGTGTCGACGGCGGGCGCACCTGGGTCGCCGCGACGGGTGTGGATGGCGAGGACCTGGCCGGCCTGCTCCGACGCGAGGCACCGCTCGAGCCACGCCGCGCGGCGCGCATCGCGGCCGACCTCGCCGACGCGCTCGACCGCCTGCACGCTGCCGGGCTCGTGCACGGCCACCTCGAGCCGTCCAGCGTCGTCGTGGCTCGCGCCGCCGACGGGCGAGAGCACGCCTGGGTCGTCGACGTGGGGCTCGGGCCGGCTCGCGCACCGGCGGCGGAGCTCAGCCGCACGGGCAGCGCACGTCAGTCGCTGCACGCGCTCGCGCCCGAGCAGCTGCAGGGCGCACCGACGGGCCCTGCCTCCGACCAGTACGCGCTGGCCTGCCTGCTCACCGAGTGCCTCACCGGACGGCCGCCGTTCCCGCGGTCGTCGCCGCTCGCGACGGTGACCGACCACCTGCGCACGTTGCCGCCGCGGTTGTCCGACGTCGACGTCCGCCTGCCGGCCGCTCTCGACGTCGTCGTCGCGCGAGCGCTCGCGAAGGACCCGCGCTCCCGGTTCGGCTCGTGCGCGGCGTTCGTGACGGCGGTACGCGAGGTGGTGAGCGGCTCAGCGTCGGACGGCTCGGGTCTCGAGCTCGCCGTCGTCGGTGGGCCGGCCAGCGGGCTGGCGGTCGCGCTGCCGCCTGGCCACACCGTCGTCGGCCGCAGCGACGGCGCGGACGTCGTCGTCGCCGACCGGCTGCTGTCGCGCACCCACGTGCGCTTCACCGTCGAGGACGGCGGCGTGGTCGTCGCCGACCTCGGCTCGTCGAACGGGACGCTGCTGCACGGCAAGGCGCTGCGCCGGCCGACGGCGATGCGACCCGGCGACGTCGTCGAGGTCGGCACATCGCTGCTGACGGTCCGCGAGCCGAACGCCCAGGCCGACGACGTGCCGGCTCTCGTGCGCCGTGCGGGGCGCGGCGAGACGCCGGACCCCGACGACGGCCGCGTGCGCGTCCGGGTCGGCTGGCGACGCGGCAAGCCGCAGCCGCAGGCTGTCGTGCTCGACCTGGCGCGGACGGGCGCGGTCGCCGTCCGCGCCGACGCCGGGCGGCGCGCCGGCGTGGCGCGCAACGTGCTCCTCCAGTCGCTCGTGCAGCACGCAGCCACCGATCTTTCGGTCGCGCTCGCGCTGCCGCCCGCCACCGACGACCTGTGGTCCTGGCTTGCGCTCGTGCCGCACGCGAGGCCAGACGTCGCGCCGCTGCCCGGACCGCACGTCGCCACCGACAGCGCGGCAGCCGGGTCGCTCGTGCGCCGGCTGACGCGGCTCGTCGGCGAACGCGACGCGACGACGCGCGACGTGACCGACGGCGTCGTGCGGCCGCTGCTCCCACGGGTCGTCGTGCTGCTCGACGCGTCGCTCGTCGACCCGTCGGCGTGCGACGTGCTGCTCCGCCGGGGGCCGGCCGTGCAGGTGCACCCGGTGTGGTTCGCGGGGGTCGGCACGACGCCGCCCGACAGCGTGGACGTCGTCCTGGACGTCAGCGAGCCGGCGGGAGACCTCGTGCTGCGCCACGGCGGCGACGCACCGGTGACAGGGACCGCCGACGCCGTTGCACCGGCGAAGGCGCGACGGGTGGCGAGTGCGCTGGCGCAGGCCTAGGACGGCGGCGGGTTGTAGACGGTGAAACTGATACCGCTTCCTGCGCCGACGACTGCTCCCGACGATCGATTCTGGCTCACCACGCGGTAGTCGTCGCCGCTGGCGGCCTGCGTCTCGCTGGGCACGAGTCCGACAATGCGTGCGTACTGATAGGCGTCCCAGCTATAGGCGCCTACGGCGTTCGGAACGACAGCGCTCGCCTGCGCCCACGCCGACGACCCAGCCGAGTTGGTGGCCCTCACCTCCCACCGCGTCCAGGACGACTGCGTGTGGTTCGCGGGAACGGTGACGCGTGCGCTCGTCGCTGTGGTGCAGCCGGCAGTTCCAGAGTGGCTGCTGCCGACGTTGGCCCAGCGAAGGCAGTACGTGGGCGAGGTGCCACTCGCACCAGACCACGCGAGGGTCACGGCGACAGTCTTCGGCGTACCGGCGCTGAACGCCTCACCCGCCCCGTACCGAGAGACGATCGCGACGTCGCGCGCCGACACGCTGCCCGGCACGCCCGGCGCCAAGACCGTGGTCGTCGTGCCGGTCGTCGTGTTCGAGTTCTGGGGCTGCGTGGTCGTCGTCGACGGCTCCTGCGGCGTCACGGTCCCGGCGCCGGTCGAGGTGCCACCGCTGCCGACGGCGCCCCCGCCGTCGCTCGCGCCAGCGCTGCCGACGAGAGCCTCGCCATCACCGGAGACCGGTGCGTCGCCGTCGGCGGGCGGCACGAGCGGGTCCGAGCCGTCGGCCGATGCCGTCGGCTCGCCTGGCGGTCCGCCGGTCTCACCGCCCGTCGGCTCGTCGTCAGCAGCGTCGCCCTCGACCTCCTCGCGGTCGCTCGTCTGCATGGCGACAACCGGGTCGTCCGCGCGCAGCTGAGTCACGCCGTACGCCGAGCCTGCGAGCAGCAGGGCCGCCGCCACACCGGCAGCGACCGTCGGCACGCGCCGACGCCACCACGGGCTCGGCGCCGCCTCGGGTGTGCCGGTCGCGCCGGCCGCCAGCAGCACCGGGATCACCTGCGACCGCGACCGCGAGATCGTCGTCTCGTCGTCCGGGTCCGCCGGCCGTGCGAAGGCGCCCGACGGCGCGCGGTCGCGCCCCTCGATGAGCATCTCGGTGGGCGCGAGCCCGAGCGACACCTGCGCCTCGCGCAGCTGTTCGCCGAACTCGGCGGGGGTGGCGGGCCGGGTCTCGGGCTCCTTGGCGAGCCCCCGCTCGAGCACGACGCACACGGCGTCGGGCACGCCGTCGGGCCGGAGGTCGGGGACCGCCGCGGTGGCGATGCGGGTGATGAGCGGAGCGAGCGACTCCTCCTCCTGCTCGGCCGCGAACGGCGCGCTGCCCGCGATGAGGGTGAACAGCGTCGACGCCAGCGAGTACACGTCAGTCGCCGCCGACGGCCGCGCACCGGAGAGCGTCTCCGGTGCCGCGTGCAGCAGGCTCGCGGTGATGTTGCCCGACGGCGTCTCGGACGAGTCCGCGACCTTCGCGACGCCGAAGTCGGCCAGCATCGGCTCGCCGTAGGCGGAGACGAGGATGTTCTCGGGCTTGACGTCGCGGTGGTAGATCCCGATGCGGTGCGCGGTCTCGAGCGCACCGGCGACCTTGACGCCGATCTCGACGGCGTCCGGCCAGGCGAGCGGCAGCCGCGGCGCCAGCGACCCGCCGGCGACGTGCTCCATGACGATGTAGGGGCGACCCGACGACGAGACGCCGGAGTCGTACAGCGCGGTGATGTTCGGGTGGCTCGAGACCGCGGCCATCGCCCGGCACTCGCGCTCGAACCGGCGGAGCGTCTCGTCGCTGAGCGACACGGCGGACAGCACCTTCACGGCGACGACGCGGCCGACGTTGACCTGCCGTGCACGGAACACGGTGCCGAAGCCGCCCCGACCGATCTCCTCGCCGTCGGCGATGCCCTCGATGCCGAGGTCGATGCTGCCGGTCACGGCCGGTCCTTCCTGGGACAGACAAGGGCACTGAACGTCAAAGAGACCAGATCGGTCACCGCCGGTTCATGGCCCGATCGGGCCATGGACCGGCGGGTCGAGCTCAGCAGGAGACGTAGTGAGGCCCGCCGACTCTGGTCGGGGAGGCGGCGGTGCTGAGCCGGTGCAGGGCGTCGTTCGCGTAGGTGCGCGTCCACGGCGCCTGGCCGTAGTAGTAGTAGCAGTTGGGGTAGCCGAAGAAGCGGTAGCCGGTGATCGTGTAGTACCGGTCCGGTGCCAGGTCGTTGAACCGGATGCAGCCGGTGGACCCAGTGGTGGCCGATCGCTGCGTGACCCAGGTGCTGCCGTTCCAGACCTGCAGGTACGCGGGCTGCCCGGCGTAGGTCGTGCCGCCCCAGGCGAAGCACGCGGAGACGTCGGGGCGCGTCGTGCTGCCGGCCGCCGACGCCGGTGCCGGGGCGACCAGCGTGACCAGCATCGCCGCGGCGGCGGCGAGCAGCACGGCGGCGGTGCGAGCGGGCCCTCGGCGCTCGGCCGTGGCGGTGGGGGTGAGGGTGGCGGTGTGCGGAGCGCTGTGGTCCATCTCGGTCCTCCGGTCGGAGCGGCGCCCTGTGCGCCGGTCGACCGAAAGGTGCGCGTGCCCGCTTGCGCTGCGCTGAAGGTCGGCTTCAGGCCGTCGCCGCTGGACCGCCCTCGTCCCGCGGGTTCCCGTCGCGGCGCTCCTCCTCGGCCCGCCTGCGCTGCTCAGCGGCCCGTCGGCGCAGGTCCCGCAGGAACGCCTCGTCGTCGTCCGGCGCGGACGTCGGTGCGCCCGTCGGAGGCAGCACCCTCGGCACGGCACGCGGCGAACCGGGCTTGGGCCGGCCCGCGACGAACCAGAGCACGGCGCCTGCGACGGGCAGCAGGACGATGACGACGAGCCACAGCGGCTTCGGCAGAGCGCGGACGTCCTGCGGCCGCGCCGTCGCAGCGTCGAGCGCGGCGTACGCCATGAGGAACAGGCTCAGAAGACCGAGTGCGACGCCGACGACCACGCGGACCACGGTAGTCGTGCCGCCGGGCGCCGGCACGCCGCCGGCGCTCCGGAGCTCAGGCTCGCCGGTAGACGAGGACGACGTCACCGAAGCGCACCTCGTCGCCGTCCTGCAGCACCTGATGTGTCACCCGCGCACCGTTGACCCACGTGCCGTTCGTCGAGCCCTTGTCGAGCAGCAGCACCTCCCCGGCCGCACCCACCACCTCGGCGTGCCGACGGCTGACGGTGTCGTCGGTCAGGACGAGCTCACCCTCCGGGTCACGACCGATGCGCATCCGGCCGGGCGGGACGACGTGCACGCCGTCGGGCCCGTGCAGCTCTCCGCGCGGGCCGCCTCCGGCGTCGGCCGGTCGGGTGCGGGCCAGCTCGACGCGGCGGGGGGCGGCGGTGGCGAGAGTCGGATCCTGCGCCAGCACTCGCCGGTGCAGGTCCTGCAGCTGCTGCCCCGGCTCGATGCCCAGCTCGTCGCGCAGCAGTCGCCGCACGCGGTCGAGGGCGGCGAGGGCGTCGGCCTGCCGCGCCGAGCGGTACAGCGCGAGCACGAGCGAGTGCCACAGCCCCTCGCGCAGCGGGTGGTCGGCGACGAGGGTGTGCAGCTCGCCGAGCAGGTCGTCCGACCTGCCCGCGTGCAGGTCGGCGGCCAGGCGCTGCTCGACGACGGTGAGCCGCTCCTCCTCGAGGGCAGTCGCCGCCTCGTCGGCGAAGCGCAGACCGGCGAGGTCGGCGAGCGGCCGACCGCGCCAGGGCTCGAGCGCGGCGCGGAACGCGTCAGCGGCATCGTCGTGCGCGCCCGCGCGGGCAGCCGCGCGACCGCGGTCCCTCGCCTCACGAAACCGGTCGAGGTCCACCCGCCCGGCCGGCGCCTCGAGCACGTAGCCGGGCGCCCTCGTGACGAGGAGGCCCGCGTCCGGACCCAGCGTCCGGCGCAGCGCCGACACGTGTACCTGGAGCGTCGCCTCCGCCTTGTCGCTCGCGCGGCCGTCCCAGACGGCGTCGAGCAGCGTGCTCACCGGCACGACCCGGCGAGCGTTCAGCAGCAGGACGGCCAGCACGCTGCGGGGTCGCGCTCCGCCGAGCGCGAGCTGCTGCTCGGTGCGTCGCACCTCGAGCGGGCCGAGCAGTCCGAACGACAGCGTCATGCGTGTGAGCGCCGGGTGTTCACGGTGACGTCCTCCGTCGTGGCGATCGTCAGTCGAGGATCGGCTCCCCGTCGACGAGTGTGCCGGTGAAGCTGTACGTCTGCCCGTACTCGATCGCCTTGGCCGACTCCCCGCACGTGGTCTCGAACGTGGGAGAGGTCGCCTCGAACGTCATCGAGTCACCGGTCAGGACGACCGTTCCGGTGATCGCGCGCGGCACGAACGACGTGCACGGGTCGCCCGGACCACGTGGCAGGTCCAGCCTGAATCTCCCGGCGCCCTCGCGCGTGAGCGGCAGCACCGGCTGCTCGACCAGGTTGATGCCAGTGAGGATGCAGGCGTCGGAGCAGGACACACCGAGCTGCTCCGTGCTCTCAGTCGTACGCCCATCCCCGGCGCTCGTAGACCGCATGGTGCCGGAGTAGCTGGCGTTCGCCGCACCGTCCGCGGAGCCGTCCTCCCCCTCCTCGTCGATGACGGAGAAGGAGCTGAGCGCGGGCGCCGGCGAGTCGCACGCGACCTCGACGGGGTGCTCGCCCGGCTCGGCTTCCGGCACGGTGAACGTCACGGTCCAGCTGCCGTCCGGCGACACGTCGAACGACGTCTGCTGAGCGCCGGAGAAGTTGCCGGTCGGGTCGACGTAGAAACCGATCCGACCGTCACGACCGTCCGGGCCGAGGTTCGTGTCGGCGCACCCGGTACCACTCGCCGTCACCACGGTCCCGGGGGAGCCGCACGGGGGATCGAGGAACAGCGCCCCTTCGGTCGTCGCGCCGCTCTCGGGGCAGCCGCCGCCCGCGGGTGCCGCCGTGACCGACGGGTCGGGTCGGGTCCCGTCCTCGGTGGAGGGGTCGTTGCCGGTGAGGGCGACCACCGCGGTGGTGCCGGCGGCGATGACGGCGACGGCGATGACGGCGGTGGCGGCGATGGCGGGTCCGGTCTTGGGGACGCGCAGCCGACGCGGCGCGGACGGTGGTGCCGGTGGCTGGACGGGGGCTTGGGCGGCCGCCGGTGCGGTCGAGGCGGCGGGTGCCGGTGCGGCTGCGGCGGCGGCGCCGGTGCTGACGGCGCCGGTGGTGAGGACGA
>JBKHYE010000103.1:0-25282 GCA_046565705.1 Actinomycetes bacterium | reverse complement strand
AGCGCGCGCCAGCGCGACGGAGTGCTCGGTGCTGGGCGTCCCCACGCCCGCGACGACGCTCGCCCGCCCGCCGACGGCGTCGACGACGGCGCGGAGCAGATCCGCCTTCTCGGCGTCGGTGGTCGTCGGCGACTCCCCCGTCGTGCCGTTGACGACGAGCCCGTCGTTGCCGGCCTCGACCAGGTGCGCGGCCAGCCGCTGCGCGCCGTCGAGGTCGAGCGCGCCGTCGGCGGTGAAGGGGGTGACCATCGCGGTGAGCACCCGGCCGAAGGGCGCGGTGCGGCCCTCCGGGCCTGCTGCGGTCATGGCGAGAGGCTACCGGCCGGGGTCCCGCCCGCCCGCGCTCACCGCCTCGACCGCGGCGGCCAGCGCGTCGTCGAAGCGGCGCCGCGAGAACCGGTCGGCGTGCGCGCGCAGCACGGCGTCGTCCCACGCGGTCGTGGTGACCCGGCGCATCGCGTGCGCGAACGACCGCGGGTCGAGCTCCTCGACGAACAGCCCTGTGACGCCGGGCAGGACCGTGTCGAGGTGCCCGCCGGCACGCAGCGCGACGACCGGCCGGCCGAACGCGTTGGCCTCGAGCGGGGTGAGCCCGAAGTCCTCGTAGGACGCAGTCACCAGCGCCGCGCACGAGCGGTACAGCCACCGCAGCTCGTCGTCGGGGACGGCCGTGCGCAGCACGACGCGGTCGGTCGCGAGGCTCTCGAGGCGGTGCCGCTGCGGGCCGTCGCCGACGACGACGAGCCGCGCGCCGGGCACCGCGCGCACCGCCTCGACGACGACGTCGACGTGCTTGTACGGCAGCAGCCGGGCCACGGTGAGGAAGAAGCCGGGCCGCAGGTCACCGGGGTCGCGCTCCGGGCCGTCGGGCAGCACCCCCGGCGGCGGCGGCACCACCTCCGCCTCGACGTCGTAGGCCGACGCGATCCGCTCGCAGACGACGCTCGAGTTCGCGAGGTAGCGCGCCGCTCCCGCCGCGGCGCGCCGGTCCCAGCGCAGCAGCGGCCGCCGCACCGACGCGACCGCCAGCGCCGTCGCGCCGCCGCCGAACGGCCGTGCCTGCGGAGCGGCGTGCAGCCACCGCGCCGGCGTGTGGCAGTAGACGACCTTCGGCACGCCGCCCGTCCGGACGCCGTGCGACCAGCCGCTGCTGCTGCACACCACGACGTCGGCCGGCGTCAGCGGCATCCGCGAGAACGTCGACGGCAGCAGCGGGAAGGCCCGGCGGTGGTCGTGCCGGAAGGCGGGCACGCGGTCCAGCGGCGACACCCGCACGTCGTGCTCGGCGAACTCGGGGAAGGTGCCGTCGGGGTCCCACACCGCGGTGTGCAGCACCGACCCGGGAAACGCGCGCAGCAGCTCGAGCGCCACCCGCTCGGCACCGCCGCGCTGGGTCAGGTAGTCGTGGACCAGTGTGACGCGGGTCAGGGCGGAGCCTCTCCTGTGGCGGCGCGGTAGACGTCGAGCAGTGCTGCCGCGAGCGTCTCGGGACGGTACCCAGTCGCGGTCCGACGACCACGCTGCGCGAGCCGCGCCCGCAGCGCCGGGTCGTCGTGCAGCCGGCGCAGCGCGGCGGCCAGCGCGCCGGCGTCGCGCGGCGGCACGAGCAGCCCGTCGACGCCGTCGTGCACCGTCTCGGCCGGGCCGCCCTCGTCGGCGGCGACCACCGCGCGGCCCGCGGTCATGGCGTCGACGACGACCTGCCCGAAGGGCTCGGGCACGGTCGAGCAGGCGACGACGACGTCGACGTCGGCGAGCTGGGCGGCGACGTCGTCGCGGTGCCCGACGAGGTCGACGCGGTCACGGACGCCGAGGGCGTCGGCCAGGGCGAGCACGTCGTCACGCCAGGCGTCCTCGCCGAACCACGCGTCGCCGAGCAGCCGCAGCCGCGCGGTCGCGGTCGGGTCGCCGGTCGGGTCGCCGGCCGGGTCGCCGGCCGGGTCGTCGGCGGGGAAGGCCTGCGCGAACGCGCGCACCGCGAGGCCCTGGCCCTTCCACGGCGAGAGCCGCGACAGGCACGCCACGGTGAACGGCCCACCGGCCGTGCGCTCGACGGCGTCGCGCACGACGCCCGGGCTCGGGACGACGACCCCCCGCGCCCGCGTCGGGCGCCAGGTAGCGAGCGTGGTCGCCGAGTTGGCGACGACGGCGGTGGCGAGTCGGTCGGTGGCCCGGCGCACGACGTCGGCGCGCCGGTCGGCCAGGTAGTCCGGTGCCAGCCGGTCGCGGGCGGACTGCACGAGCGGCACGCCGGCGAGCCGCGCCGCTGGACCGGCGACGAGTCCGGCCTTGAGCGTCCAGGCGTGCACCACGGTGGCGCGCCGACGGCGCAGCAGGGCGGCCAGTCGCAGCGCGTAGCCCGGCCCGCCGAGCAGCCCGCCGGCGGCGGCTCCGTGCCGGCCGCTCGCGGCCAGCCCGGCCGGCAGCCCGAGGACGTCGACGGCGACGCCCGCTGCGCGCAGCCGGTCGGCCACCGGCCCGTCCTCGCCGAGCACGACCGTGAGCTCGACGGCGTCGGCGAGGTGCGGCGCGAGCGCGAGCAGCGCCAGCTCGGCCCCCGACGGCCGCGCGCAGTGTCCGACGACGACGACGCGCGGCCGCGCGACGGCGCCGTACACGTCGGCGAGCCGGGCGGCGACGTCGGTCCAGCCGCGGCCGGCCGTGGCGGCGCGGCAGGTGCCGGCGTCGGGCAGCGGGCGGGTGCCGTCGAGGCCGTCGCGCAGCCGGTCGGCCAGGGCGCCGGCGTCGCCGGGCGGGACCAGGCAGTCGGCTGCGGCGGACCCGAGGGCGGCGGGCAGGCCGCCGTGCCGGCTGGCGACGACCGGGGTGCCGGTGGCCAGGGACTCGTCGACGACCAGGCCCCACCCCTCGTGCGCCACGGACGGCACGACGGTGACGTCGGCGGCGCGGTACCAGCGCACGAGGTCGTCGTCGTGCACGCGGCCGGCGAAGGTGGTGCGGCCGGCCAGGCCCCGGTCGGCCACCCGCTGCTCCAGCGCCGCGCGCTCTGGACCGTCGCCGACGACCGCGAGGTGGGCGCCCGGCACGTCGGCCAGCGCGTCGACGAGCACGGGCAGCCCCATCCGCGGCACCAGCCGGCGCACCGCGAGCACGACCGGGCCGTCGTCGGGCAGTCCCAGCGCGCGGCGGTCGGCCGGGCCGGGGCAGAAGCGGTCGCGGTCGACACCCGGCGGCAGCACGAGCACGCGGGCCGGGTCGACGCCGTACCGGTCGACGACGACGTCGCGCACCGCGTCGGACAGCACGACGACGCGCAGCGCGCGCCGGTACACCGCCCGCTCCACGGCCCGCTTGGCCCGGCGCACGGCGGCGCCGTCGTCGCCCTCGTCCGCCCACGGGCCGTGCACGTGCGCGACGACGGGGTGCCGGCGCAACGCTCCGGCGACGACCGGCCACCAGGCGTAGAGCGAGAAGTGCGCGGCGACGACGTCGGTGCCCGCTGCCGCCTTCGCGGAGTCGCGGGCCGAGCTGAGCAGGCGGCGCAGCAGCGGCCCGGTCGGCGGGACGGTGACGGCGCGCGCCGTCCACCCGCAGGCCTGCAGCGCACGCGCGCTCTCCGCCACGTACCGGTTCAGCCCGCCGGGCTGGTCGCCGACCGCCCCCATGCCGATCGCGAGCACCGTCGGTCGCGGTGCCGTCACCGGCGGCGCACCAGGTCGGCCACCTCGCGCAGCCGCAGGTCGCCGGACGCGTGCAGCAGCACGAGCACGACGGCGAGGAACGCCGCTGTCGCACCGACGAAGCCGAGCCGAGAGGCGACGTCGGCCGACCCGAGGAGCAGCGCCCCGGCGCAGACGAGCGCCGTCAGCAGCACCGGGCGGGTCGCCGGCCGCAGCCACGGCCGCCGGGCCCGTCGCCGCACGACGGCCCACAGCAGCGTCACCGCGACGACGTTGCCGGCCACCGACCCGGTGGCGGCGCCGAGCAGCCCGACGCGCGGCACGAGGATCACCGTCACGACGGCGTTGACGGCGATGAGCACGACCGCCGACGCCGCCGGGGCGTCGTGCCAGCGCTCGGCCAGCGCGTAGGCGACCCACGGCGCGCCGACCAGCCCGACGAGCATCCCGGCGGCGACCACCCGCGCGACGGCGGCAGCGTCGGAGTAGTCGTCTCCCAGCCAGACGCGGAAGAAGGCCGGCGCCAGCGCGACGACGCCGAGCAGCACGACGGCGCCGACGGCGGCGCTGATCCGGCTGAGCCGCTCGAACAGCTCGTCGCGCCCGACCGCGTCGCGGACCCGCAGCTCGGACATCGCGGCGAGCAGCGGAAGGAGCGGCAGCAGGGCGAGCGCCCGCGACTGCAGCCCGAGCGACGACCCGAGCTCGTACTGCGCGACGCCCCCGGAGCCGGTGTACCGGCTCAGCACGAGCTTGTCCCACTGCGCGTTCACGACCTCCGGCACCTGGGTGAGCAGCGCGAGGCCGGTGAGCTGGGCGGTGGCGCGGCGGCCGCCGCGCTGCAGCCGTGCGGGCCGCAGCCGGACGTCGGGAGCGAGCCGGCGGACGCCGGCGTACTGCACGGCGACGCGCACCAGGTACGCGGCGAGCGCGGTGCCGTACAGCGCCCACACGCCGAGCCCGGCGAGCAGCAGCACGACGCTCGTGACCGCGGTCGTGAGCAGCCCGGCGATGGCGCCGTAAGCCTCGACGTCGGGGCGCTGCAGCCCGCGCAGCAGCCCGAACAGCGCGCCCGACAGCACCGACACGACGAGCAGGCCGAGCACCGCGGCGTACAGCGCCGGCAGGCTCACCGGCGCGCCGTCGGGGAAGGTGAGCGACAGCAGCAGCGGGCCGATCGCCGTGCCGACGACGACGACGCCGGCCGCGAGGGCGAGCAGCAGCGTGATGCCCTCGCTGACGGCGCGCTGCAGGGCGACCGGGTCACCGCCGCCGTGCGCCGAGCCGACCCGGCGGGTGATCTCGATCCGGATGCCGGCGTCGAGCAGGCCGCCGAGGGTGAGCAGCGACGCGAACGTCGCCCACAGCCCGTACCGCTCGGTGGTCACCTGCGCGAGCACGAACGGCAGCAGCACCAGGATCATCGGGACCTCGACGGCCAGCCGCACCGCCGAGCTGCGCAGCGCCATGGCGACCGTGCGCGCCGACGTGCCGACCCGCCCGTCCCGCGTCGCCGCGTCCGAGACCTCCGCCGCGTCGGTCACCGCGCTGCTCGTGCTCGGGACGATCGGCGACTCCTCGACCGTCATGCCGGTCCCCGCCCCGCCAGGTGCGCGGCCAGCCAGTCGACCGCGGCCGGCGAGCGAGCGCCGGCCAGCCGCTCCAGTCGCGAGCCGAGCACGGCCCACGCGCCGGTCTCGCGGTCGACGTGCCTGGCGTCGACGTCGCCGCGGACGGCCGCGAGCCGGCCGGCCCGGGCCAGCGACACCGCCGTCTCGGCCAGCCGTCGTGGCAGCGGTCCGGGCGGCCGGCCGCGCAGCCGCTCGCGCCGGGCCGCGCCGACGCCGGTCTGGAAGACGATCCGCCGCAGCCGCGCGCGGTCGACGCGTGCAGGGTCGACGCAGTGCTCGCCGACGGCGTCGGGCACGTGCACGGCGACCAGTCCGAGGTCGCGCACCCGCTCGACGAGGTGGACCTCCTCGTGGCCGAGCTTCAGGCCCGGCCGCGGACCGAGCCGCGGCTCGAACGGCGGGTCGAGCCGCGCCAGGACCGCGGCCCGCAGCGCCATCGACGCGCCGTACGGGAAGTCCGGCGGCTGAAGCACGCGCGGCTCGGCGCCGTGGTCGGCGAGGGTCAGGTGCACCGCGTGCGGTCCGTCGAGCCAGGCCGGCGGCGGGGCGCTCCACCGAGGCAGCAGCCGGCCGCCGGCCACACCGACACCGGGACGCGTGACGGCGTCGGCGAGCGCCCTCGTCCAGCCCGGCCGAACCACGACGTCGTCGTCGAGGAAGAGCACGGCGTCGCCGCGGGCCGTCGCCACACCGGTGTTCAGCGCGTGCGACTTGCCCGGCTGCGGCTCAGGCAGCCAGGTCGCACCCGCCGCCGTCGCGACATCCTCGGTCCGGCGGTCCGGCGCGTTGTCGACCACGAGCACCTCGCGCCCACCCGGCGGCGCAGGATCGGCGGCAAGCGAGGCGAGGCAGTGCTGCAGAGACTCCGGCCGGTTCCTCGTCGCGACGACGACGGTGCACGCGACGCTCACCGGGCGGCCGCCCAGCGGCGGGTGCCCGACAGGTACGCGCCGACCGCCGCGACGACGTCGCGCGGCCGCGCGCGGTGCGACCAGGCGACGTGCGCGAGGCACCGGACCCAGGCCCCGAGCGGCCGGTCGTCGCGCCACCGCGTGAGCACGACGAGCGCCCGCTGCGCCGCGAGGTCGGGCCGGTCGTTGTCCTCGCGCGGCGGGTGGTCCGCCGTCGCGCCGGGGCACTCGGCGAGGCGCACGCCGGCGGCGCGCAGCCGCAGCCCGAACATGACGTCGTCGAGGTGCGCCGCGGCGAACCGCTCGTCCCACCGCACGCCCCTGTAGACGTCGCGCGGCAGCGCGAGCAGCGCCGACACCGCGTAGTCGGCCGTCGCGTCCGCCGGCGCAGGGACGCCGTAGCCGGTGCGTGCGACGGCCATCAGCCGCGACGGCTCGCCGGGCCGGTGCCCGAGCCCGCTGACGCGCGCGGCGACGACGGTGCCCGGCTCGACCGCGTCGGCGAGGTGGGCCAGCGCGCCGGGGTGCGGCCGGACGTCGTCGTCGACGAGCAGCAGCACGTCGCCGGTCGCGTGCTCAGCGATGGCGTTGCGACCGCGGCTGACGCCGCCGGCCACCGGCACGACGCGCGCGTCGTCGAACGCGCCGCGCACGGCCGCCGGCAGCTCGGCCGGCGCCGCGCTGCCGTCCGCGACGACGAGCTCCAGCCGCCACGTCCGCCGGAGCGCCGGCGCCTCGCCGACGAGAAAGGCCAGCAGACCGGCCAGCTGACGCGACCGGTCGCGCGTGGGCACGCCGATCGTGAGCCCCGGCCGCTGGACGTCAGAGGCGGTCACCGGCGCCTCGCGTGGCGTACCTCGCCGACCATGCGTGCACCGACGGCGAGCAGCTCGACGGCCGTGAACGCCGGCGGGTCGGTGCGCCACGCCCGCTTCAGGGCGACGCCGGCATAGGAGCGCAGCAGCCGGCGGCGCTGCACGGTGCGGCCCATGCGCGCGAACGCCAGCGACGTGCCGCGGCCGTAGGAGTAGTTGGTGCGCACGAACCGGCGCAGCCCGACGTCGAACTCGTGCTCGACGACGGCGTCCGGCGCCCAGCCGAGCGTCCATCCCGCGCGCAGCAGCCGGTCGCACAGCTCGAGCTCCTCGCCCCCGGGCGCGAGGAACGACTCGTCGAACAGGCCGACCTGGTCGAGCGCCGCCCGGCGCCACAGGCTGTTGGCGGTGACGAGGTATCGGGTGCGCGCCGGGTCGAGCTGCGCGTCGAGCGGGCGCCGCCAGTCGGCGAACCGGCCGAGCAGCGTCGACGGCCGGTGCGCGACCACGGGGCCGCCGACGCCGGCGTCGCCGTTGCGCAGGGCCGCCACCAGCGCCGGCAGCCAGCCGGGACGCGGCCGCACGTCGTCGTCGGTGGTGACGACGAGCGGCGCGGTCGTGGCGCGGATGCCGGTGTTGCGGGCGGCGCAGGGTCCGTGCCGGGGGCCCGGCCCCGCACCCTCGGAGCGCACCAGCCGCGCGCCGACCACGGCGGGCAGCGGGTCGGACCAGGCGTCGCCGTCGGCGACCACGACCACGTCGACGTCGAGCGGCGCCGCGCCCTGCCGCACCGCGGCGACGCACGCCGCAGCAGTGGCGGGACCGCGCCCGGACGGGACGACGACAGCGACGTCCGGCACTGGGCGGCACTCCCCTCTGGTGTCGGTCAGCCTACGGCGGCGACCGCCCGAACCGGCTGTGCCGAACTGCTGCGGTGCTTCACGTCACCGGTGGACGCCTCAGCCTCCGGGCGGGTTGCTGCGAGGTCGGTCGTCCGGGTCGACCGTGCCGAACCGACCGCCGAGATCCGCGACACCGTGGACCATCGCGCGGCCGGACACGTAGAAGAGCACCGGTGCCGGGCTGGCGAGGACCGCGATGTCGGCGAGCAGCCGGTCGAGCGGCAGGTCTGTGCCCGGAGCGGCACGGCCGACCTCCACCGACAACGTGTACGTCCCGGACGCCAGGCGGCTCGACAGCTCGACCTGCCACGTCGCCCGCTCACCGGCCCGCAGCGGTGGGTACGGGTCCAACGCGTTGGTGTCGCTGTAGACGACGATGCCGTCCGCGCTCCGGACCTGCACGACGACGAACGGCGCGTCGAGGTCGTGCCGCGCCTCGACGTCGACGCGGACGCGGAACGAGTCGCCCGCCGTCAGTCGTGACGTGCGGACGTCAGCAGCGTCGAGCAGCTCGACCGCGTGCACGACGACTCGACCCGCTTCGTGCTTGGCAGCGCCCTCCGGCGCGGCACCCGCGGCGAGGACGTCGTGGTAGACCGACACCGCTCCGCTGGTCGGACCGTCGAAGACCGGACGGCCGCCGTCGATGACGACGGTGCGCGGACACAGCCGCTGCACCGAGTGGAGGTCGTGGCTGACGACGACGAGCGTCGTCCCGGCGTCGCGGAGAGCCTCCATCCGCTCGAACGACCGGATCTGGAAGGCGAGGTCGCCCACGGCGAGCACCTCGTCGACGAGGAGCACGTCCGGATCGGCATGGACGGCGACCGCGAAGCCGAGCCGCACGACCATTCCCGACGAGTAGAACTTGGTCGGAGTGTCGAGGAACTCCTCGACACCGGAGAAGTCGACGATGGCGTCGAGCTTGCGGTGGACCTCTGCGCGCGACATGCCGAGGATCGCGCCGTTCACGAGGACGTTCTCGCGACCGGTCAGCTCCGGGTGGAAGCCGACCCCGACCGAGATCAGCGGAGCGGTGCGGCCGCGGACGCGGACCTCGCCGGTCGTCGGTGCCGTCACTCCGCAGAGCAGCTGGAGCAGCGTCGACTTGCCGGACCCGTTGCGGCCGATGAGGCCGAGGCACTCGCCCTCGGTCACGTCGAGGTCCACGTCGCGGACCGCCCACAGCGACCCGCGCCGGGTGCCCCGCAGCACGTGCCGAAGGCCGGTCGCGAGAGCGGGCGTGTCCTCGAAGCGCGTGTAGCGCTTGCCGACACCGCGCAGCCGGATGGCGAGCGCGGCGGTCACAGCAGGTCAGCCAGCACGCGGTCGTAACGCGCGTGGAGCAGCACCGCGGCCGCGGCCAGCGCCACGACCCAGCCGACGCTCCACCACACCGGCATGAGCGAGCCGGCCCCCGTCGTGAACGCGGCGTGGAACAGCTGCACCGGCCCCGTGACGGGGTTGACCTCGACGAGCACACGGAGCGCGCCGCCGAGGGCGTCGATCGGGTAGACGACGGGCGTGAGCCACAGCCAGCCGACGGAGGCGGCCTGCACGAGGTACTTGGTGTCCCGCAGGTAGACGTGCACGACCGACAGCACGAGCACGAGCGAGGTCGTCAGCAGGAGCAGCAGCAGCACCCCGGGGACGACCAGGAGCGTGCGGAGCCCGACGGGAGCCCCCAGGACGAGGGCCGCGACGAGCAGCACCACCAGGCTGGAGGCGAGGAGGAACAGGCCCGAGACGCACTGGGACAGGGGGAGGACCGCCCGCGGGAAGTACACCTTGCTGGACAGGCCCGAGTTGTCGACGATCGCTGTGGCGCCCGTCGACAGCGTGCTCTGGAAGAAGGAGAACGCGACGACCCCGCTCAGGACGAACACGGTGTAGTCCGGGACGTCGAAGCGGGCGACCCGAGAGAACACCACAGCGAGCACGATCGCCTGGACCAGTGGCAGCCCGACCGCCCACAGGACCCCGAGCGACGCACGGCGGTACTGCACGAAGAAGCTCTTGCGCCCGAGCGTCGCCACGAGGGCGCGGGCGGCCACGACGTCGCGGAGCAGGCGCAGCGGCGGCGTCCACGCACCGGTGAGGACGAGCTCGTCCCGCTGGTCGGCGCCGGACCCGACGGGCGGGTGGTCGGCGGCCACGGGGGGCGACGTCGTCACCCCGGCACCTTGCCAGATCGGCGTGCACGAGTCGGTCCGTCGCCGGCGAGCCGTCCCACCCAGCGGGCCGCCATGGCTGTCGCGTGGACGGCCGCGACGGCGGGGAGCGCGACCGGCGAGCCGTCGTCGCGCACGCGCGCGGCCACCCAGCGGAGAGGGACGCGGAGCGCCGGCTCCCGCCACGCCGGCGGCCGGCACCCGTCGCGAGCGAGGTCGCGCCAGCCGGCTCCCAGCCGCCGGTGCAGCCGCCACGTGTCGCGAGCCGTGCGTCGCGCGACGTGGTCGACGACCGCCGCCGGGGCGTGGACGAGGGTCAGCCCGCGCACCGCGGCGCGCTGCCCCCACTCGAGGTCGCCGCTGGAGCGCAACCGCGCGTCGAACGGGCCGGCGGCGGCGAACGCGCTGGCGTGGACGAACAGGTTGGCGGTGGCCGCGTACCGCTCGTCGCGCACCGCCCGCGCCTGGTCGAGGTAGACGGCACGGTCGTACCGCTCCCACACGGTCGGTGCTGTCGCGAGGACTGCCCGCACGTCCCCGCCGGCGGCGTCGGCGGCGACGAGCGCGTCGACGCCGGCGCGGAGCCAGCCGGGATGCGGTCGGCAGTCGGCATCGGTGAAGGCGAGGACGCGCCCGCGTGCCGTTCCGGCGCCCGCGTTCCGGGCGGCGTAGGAGCCGGGGACCGGCTCGACCAGCACCCGGTCGACGACGGGGTGACGGCGGGCGACGTCGGCGGACCCGTCGGTCGAGCCGTTGTCCACGACGACGACCTCGTACCGGGGCGCGTCGTCCTGTGCCGCCAGGGCGTCGAGGCAGCCGGTGAGCAGGTGCGCGCCGTCGAGCACCGGCACGACGACGGTCACCTCGGGGACCGTCACAGCACGAGCCTGCGGTACCGCACCGATCCCTCGACGAGCGCGGAGAGCCCGGCCAGGTCGGCGACGGCCGCCTGGGCCAGTCGGAGCGGCAGGCGGCCACGGCGCGCTCGCGCCGGTCCCCAGGCCGCCGCGAACCACGGCAGCGCGCCGGCTGCCAGCGCTGGTCGGCGGAGAGCCACGGCTGCGACCGTGCACGCCAGCGCCGCGTCGAACGCCGCTGTGCGCCGGGACAGGAACACGCCGCCCCAGGTCGACCCGGCGAGACCGGGCACCCTGCGGACCAGGCCGGGGAAGCCCCGCATGTGACGACGCTCGGCGAGGTGGTCGCGAAAGCCTCCCGCGATCCAGCGGTGGTGGACCACGGCCTGCGGCGCGAAGACGTGCCGGCCACCCGTGGCGACGACACGCGCCCCGAGCCACGCGTCCTCGCCGAACGGCCGGCCGCCGCCGTGCCGGCTCGACACGGTGTCCGCCTCGTCGAAGCCGCCGGCTCGAGCGAACGCCGCGCGGCGGTAGGCGATGTTGCACGTCTCGAACCACGCGGTCGGGCCGTTCACCCACACCGAGCGCGCCCACGTGCCCGGCGCGGGACCGGGAGGCGGTCGGGTGCAGCCCTGCACGACGGCGACCGCCGGGTCCATGACCGCCCGCACGAGCGCCGCCACCCACCCTGGCGCCGGCAGGCAGTCGTCGTCGGTGAAGGCGAGCAACGGGGCGCGGCCGTGGCTCGCTGCGCGGTTGCGCGCCGGTCCCGGCCCCAGGTTGGTGTCCAGGCGGAGCGCGGCCAGCGCGAGCGGCGTCCTTCGGACGAGCTCGCCGAGCGCCGCCCAGGTGCCGTCACCCGAGCCGTTGTCGACGATCACGACCTCGAACGGCGGTGCACCGACCTGCGCCTCCAGTGCGGCGACGAGACCCGGCAGGAAGCCCGTCCGGCGAAACGTCGGGACGCAGACGGTCACCGCCGGCTGCGTGGTCATCCACGAGGGGCTGTGCAGGACTGGGAGCATCACGACGGAGTATGCGGCCCTAGGGTCGGGCGGCGTGAAGCCCGTCGCCGCTCGCAAGCTGGTCCGGCTGCCTGATGCTCAGCCGGTGCGCTCCGGCGTTCCGCTGGCGCTGCTGGCGATGGCGGCGCGGGGCCGTCGCGCGGCGCTCCCCGCCCTGCTTGCGTGGTGGGCCGGGGTCTGGGCGCTCTACCGGCGGGACGCGCGACGGGAGACCGCGCGCGACCTCGAGCGGATGCGCAGCGTCGACGACGTCAGCTTCAAGCGCCACTACGACGAGCGGGTGCCCACCGTCGAGGAGGAGTTCCAGCTCTGGGGCATGTTCCACCAGCACAGGCACGAGATGCGCTACGACCTCGTGGCACGGCAGGTGCGCGCCTCGCTCCCGGCCGGTGGCACCGTGCTCGACGTCGGCTGCGGCTCCGCGCTCGTGGCCGACCGCGTGGCGGATCTGGCCGGTACCTACGTCGGTACCGACCTCGGGCACGCTCACCTCGTCGTCAGCCTTCGCAAGCAGCTGCCGCCGGGCGCGCGGCTGCGCCGGTACGTGGTCGCGGCCGCGGCGGAGGCGCTGCCCGTCCCGGACGCGAGCGTGGACGTCGTCGTGATGTCCGAGGTCATCGAGCACCTGATGCGTCCCGAGCTCGCGGTGTGGGAGGTGGCACGGGTGCTGAGACCGGGCGGCACGTTCGTCATGACGACGAACAACGCGTCTGAGATGCCGTTGCGCTCGCCGCTGTCCCACCTGGGCCCGTGGCTCGAGAAGGCGTTCGGCGCGCACCGGCCGGAGCTGGTGAGCCGGCGGCCGTGGGTGTGGCCCGAGCCGGTCGACCCGGAGCTGACGCCGGACGGCAGCGGTGAGGTCTACGTACCGCACACCCACCACGTGTACGAAGAGACCCGTCGGCTCTTTGCAGCTGCCGGCCTCGAGACGCGGCACTGGTCGACGTTCGAGTTCCCGCCTCCGCAGAGCCGCACCGCTCGCTGGTTGGACGGACGCGGGGAGGCAGGGCGCCGGGTGGTGGACGTCGTCGAGGCGATGGCGACCCGCATGCCGCTCGTGCGCCGGCTCGGCTGCCACCTCCTCATGGTCGCGGAGCGCACTGGTGCCGTCCTGCCGTCGGCGCCGCCGCCGGGCGTCTGGCCGGGTCCGCTCAGCCCTCAGCCCGGCTGAGGAGCGGCGCGTACACCTCGTCGTCGAGACGACGGGTGCACGCGCGCACCTCGAACCGAGCGGCGGTCGCGGGTCCTGCGGCCGCCATGGACTCGGCGAGTGCCCGGTCGGTGAGCACCCGGATCAACGCGTCTGCCAGCGAGCCGGGGTCGTTCTCCGGCACGACGGCCGCGCCCTCGCCCAGGAACTCGGGGATGCCGCCGTGCTGCGTGGTCACGACCGGGCGCCCCATCGCCTGCGCCTCGAGGTTGACGAGCAGCAGGCTCTCGGCATCGCCGTCGGCTGCGGTGCGGGACGGAGTGCACACGACCGTCGCCCGGGCCAACGCGTCGCGGACCGCCAGCGGCGACATCGCACCCGGCCGGATCTCGACGCCGTCGCTCGCGGTCCGCCGGACGAGATCCAGCAGCGGCCCGCTGCCCAGCACGCGCAGCCGGGCCCGCGGCACTGCCGCCCGGACGCGCGGCCAGGCCCGCAGCAGGACGTCGACCCCCTTCTTCTCCACCAGGCGGCCCACGAAGACGACGTCCGTGCCGCGTGGCAGAGGCTGCGGGGCGAACAAGCGCGTGTCGACTCCCGACGGCACGACGTGGACGGCACGCGCGCCGAGCTGCTCGGCTCGGCGCGCCAGTAAGCTCGACGGGACCACGACGGCGGCGGCCCGGTCGAGCACACCAGCGTAGTACTCGGGCCATGCCCGCGCGAACGCCGTGGCGTCGTGGCCGTGCAGGGAGACGACGACCGGCCGTCGCCCCAGCAGCAACTGGGCGTCTCTGAGCCGGTAGCCGAAGTGGACGTGCACGAGGTCCGCCTGCAGCCCGCGGGCGGCCAGTGCCAGCCGTACGGCGCGGTCGGAGTGCCAGCGGTGCAGCGACCCGGCGCGTCGTACTCGCTGCTGCTCAGCCGCCGGTCGTTCTCGGCTGACCACTCGGCCGTCGTGGACGCTCCCCTCGACCACCGCGGCCACGAAGCCCTCGGTGGGGGGGAGCCAGCGCTGCACGTAGTGCAGGACGGTGCTCACCGTCGCGCCGATCGGGCGTGGAGCTCCTCCAGACGGTCGGCGTACGCGTCGGCGCCTCGCGCCCGCGCTGTGCTCAGACCGCCGGTGACGATGCGTCGCCTGAGCCCGACGTCCGACGCGAGCCGTTGGACCGCGTCGGCGAGAGCGACGTCGTCGCCGGGTGGCACGAGCAAGCAGTTCTCCCCGTCGCACAGGTACGAGGCCGACCCGCCCGTGCCAGTGGCCACCACCGGCGTTCCCCGTGCCATGGCCTCGAGCGGGACGATGCCGAACGGCTCGTCCCACACCACCGGGAACAGGGCGACGTCGGCGTCGTCGTACACCCGTGCCAGCTCGCGACGAGGCCGCCCGCCGTGCATGGTGAGCCGGTCGGCAGCCTGTCGCGCTGCGGCGCGCTGCCAGAGCCGAGCCGCGTAGGCGCCGTCACCGCTCCCGACGACGTCCAGCCGTGCCTCCGGCAGCCGGGCGAGCGCGTCCACGGCGACGTCGAGGCCCTTGCGCGGGTCGAGCCGTCCCACGTAGAGCAGCCGCCACCGCCAGAGCCGGTCGGGGGCCTCACCGGCGACGGGGAAGTCCTCGTGGTCGACGCCCGGGCTGACCACGCACGACGTGGCCGGTCGCCACGACGCCCACTGCGCCTCTCCCGCGACGAAGTCGCTGACGTAAGCCGCCGTGACGCACTCCGACGGCGGGAACCGCGTCGGCAGCCCGGTCAGGCGCGTCGCAGCCCGGGCGAGCCGTGGCCGACCGACGAACGGCGCCCGCCAGCGATCGGTGCGCTGGCCGTAGCTCAGCCAGTCGTCGCCCACGACGAGGACCAGCGGGAAGCCCCGGTCGACCACGGTGGTCAGCAGTCCGAGCGAGAGGGCTCCCATGGCCCACGCCGAGACGACGTCGGGCCGCACGTCCTCAAGCGATCGCGCAAGTGCCGTGGCGTTCTGCCGCTCGATCGCCAGCCGCTCTCGCCACGTCCGCCGCGGGATGGCGTGGTCGTCCCAGTAGAAGCTCAGCTCGCGCCGGACGCCGCGCTCGGCGGGGTCGTCCGCGACGCCGGGTGCCCTCGTGGCCGTCGTCAGCACGGTGACGCGGTGACCACGGGAGCGCCAGCGTTCGACGACGTCCCGGCACGAGGTCTCGTAGCCGCCGTAGGAGTGCGGGGGGTACAGGCTCGTCAGCACGAGGACGTCCACGGTGCGTGCCACCCTACGGGAGCTCCGGGGACCGGCCCCGGCCGCGCGGAGGAGATCGGTGGACGTCGTGGAGGGTGTCACCGGCGTCCTCGCGCTGCTGGTCGTGACGACCTCGGTCGCGCTCACCGCCGTGGTGCTGCGGCGCGTGCTCGCGCCGGGGTCCAGCGGGGCCAGCGCACGGCTGGTCGAGCTGCTCATCGCCCACGCCGCCGCCCTGGTCGTCGCGCTGGTCCTGGGCACGTTCGGTGTGCTCGGTCGCACCGGGCTGCTGGCGACATGGGGTCCGGTCGGCGCCGTGGCCGCGATGGCCCTGCTCCGTCGAAGACCTGCGTCCGCGGTCGACGACGCCGCACCGTCGGAACCGCGATGGCTGCGGTTCGTCGCCGGCGCGGCCGTGATCGTCGTGGCGGTGCAGTGGCTGAGCGTCGTGCCGGCGACGTCGCGGACCGGTGTGCTCGCCGTCGACGCCCTCCACTACCACCTGCCGCTCGCGTCGCGCTTCGCCACGACCGGCTCGACGACCGGGTTGCACCGGTTGAGCGTGCCGGACGCTCCTACGTGGTACCCGGCAGGCGACGAGCTGCTCCAGGCGACAGCCATGGCGCTGCTCGGCACCGACGTGCTGGTCCTCGGCTGGGGCATGGTCGCGTTCATCGGGACACTGCTCGCGGCCGCGGTTCTCGGCCGCGCCTGGGGATCGCCCTCGCTCGTCGTGCTGGCCGCTTGTGTCCTGCTGGCCACGACGGGCAGCGCGGTGGGCGAGGCGAATGACTGGGCTGCGACGTGGCCCCTCATGGCCGCGATCGCCGTCCTTGCCCAGCACCAGGCGCTGCGCCGCTGGGCGGTGCCGGTCGTGGTGGGTACGGCGACGGGGCTCGCGGCGGGGTCCAAGCTGACGGTGCTGCCCGCGGCGGTGGTCGTCGCCGTCGCCGCCGTGGTGCTGCTGCGGCCCAGGGCGCTGACGGCCGTGCTCGTCGGCTCGACCGCCCTCGCGACCGGCGGCTACTGGTACGTGCGCAACCTGCTGGCAACCGGCAGCCCATTGCCCTTGCTGCGGCTCGAGGTCGGACCGGTGGCGCTCCCCCGCCCACCCATGCCGGAGCTCGACGCGCTCAGCGCCTCCGTCGTCAGCTACGCGACCGACGCCGACGTCGCCCGCGAGTGGTTCGCCCCCGGCTTGGAGCTCGCCCTCGGGCCGGCGTGGCCGCTGCTCCTCGTCACCGTCGCGGTCGGCATCGGTGTCGGCGTGCTGAGCGGATCCGTACGACGGCCGGCGGCGGCCGTCGCCGCCACGTCGGTCGCGGCGTGGCTCGCCGGGCCGACGTCGGCCGGGGGCCTCCCCGGCGCGCCGTACCTGTTCACGTACAACGTCCGCTACGCCGTCGCCGGTCTCCTCCTGGGCCTCGCGCTGGCCGTCACGGCACCGGGCGTCGTCCGCCGGGCTCCGGCCGCCGCCGCGGGTGCGACGACGCTGCTGCTCGTGTCGGCGCTCGCCCGGCCCGGCGCATGGCCGCAGGGCGTCGCGCCGACCGCCGTCGCAGCGGTCGGCGCGACCTGCTGCGCCGTCGCGCTGACAGCCGCACCGAGCGCTTCCGCCCTCCTGGCGCGGGTCCAGCCGGCCTGGCGCACGACCGCTGCGGGCGCGGCGGCCACAGCGGTCGTGGCCGTCGCAGTCATGGGCCAGGACCGCTGGCTCGACCGGCGGTACCGCGGCGACGACGACGCCCGGCTGCGGCTGTTCGCCGCGGTGCAGGACCTTCCGTCGGACGCGACCGGCGTGGTGGGCTTCCCGCTCCTCCACCCCTTCTCCGGCCCCCGGCTGCAGCGCCCGGTGCGATACCTCGGTGTGCTGGAGCGCGACGGCCACTTCCGCGACGCGCGTACGTGCAGCGAGCTGGTCTCCGCGGCCGAGGACGTCGACCTCGTCGCCGTCCTCAAGCAGCACCCGACGTCGCCGGAGCCGCCCGCAGCGGAGTGGCTGCGCGAGGCCGACGGCGTGTCGACCGTGTACTCGGGCGGCGCCGGTTCCGTCTTCCGCATCGGGGCGCGCCCGGAGTGCCGGTCGTGACTCCGCGCCGTGAAGCACTGGTGCTCGTCACCGTCGTCCTGGTGGGCACGGCCGCGCGCATCTCGCTCACGGCGACGACGCCGGGCGTCGCGTTCGACCTCCAGTCGTACGTGCTCGTCGCAGGATGGCTCACCGACGGAGACCCGTTCGACGTGTACGGACAGGCGACGGCGACGTCCAACTGGCGGTGGCCGTACCCGCCGGCGCTCTTCCCGGCTCTTGCCCTGCTGCCCAGTGCCGCAGCCGTCACCGGGATCGAGGCAGGCGACCTGGTGCGCGGCGCGCTCGCTCTGGCTGACGCTGCGGTGGCCGTCGTCGTCCACCGACTGCTGCGATCGCGCGGCGCCGGTGCGGCGCTGGCCGGTGCGGCGCTGGTCGCACTCGGACCGACGCTCGTCGTCGTGTCGGGCAGCCATGGACAGCTCGACGTCGCGATGTGGTTGCCGGCCCTGGTGGCCATGCTCGTGTGGCAGCGCCGTCCCGCCGGCCGCAGGGCGCTGCTTGCCGGGATGCTCGTCGGTCTCGCGGCAGCGATCAAGATCGTTCCAGTGATCGTGCTGCTGGCGCTGCTGCCCACGGCCAGGGACCGGCGCGAGGCCCTGCAGGTCACCGCGGCCGCGCTGGCCGTGCCGGGGGCAATGCTGGCGCCGTTTCTCATCACCGATCCGTCAGGAGTCCTGGCTGCTCTCGGGTACGGCGGCATCCTGGGCTACGGCGGCCTTTCGCTGCTGGCACAGCCCGACCTGGCCGAGTTCTGGCTCGGCGACGGCGTCATCGCCTTGTCGCCTCTCAGCCAGCTGCTGCAGGACGTCAACCTGTTCTCCGCGGGCGTCGCACTGGCCGCCGGCGTCGCCCTGTGCGTCGCCGCGCGCACGCCCGCGCCTCGTGCCGCGGCGGTGCTCGTCGTCGCTGTGCTCGTCACCGGAGTGAACGTCACCATCGCGTACACGGCTTGGGCCCTCGTCCTGCTCGCGGCCGCAGGTCTGCTGCGCACCGCGGCCGCCCTTCAGCTGTGGCTGCTCGTGCCGACGTGGATGGTGTACGGCCCCCGCCCGCGGTCGGGGTGGTCGGACACCGCCGTGCACGTGGTCTATGTGCCGCTGATGGTCGGGCTGCTGGGGGCGTCCGCCGTCGCTCTCGCCGTGCTGGCCCGATGCGAGCTCAGACGTACCCGGACGGCCAGGTCGCCGACGGGTCAGGAGGTCGTGGCCGACGGGTGAGTGCTCGGCAACGTGTCGCGGGGACGCGCGATCGCCTGCACGGCGAGCCACAGCTGCAGGACCCACAACGAGAGCGCCACGACGACGTACGTCCAGCCACCGTCGGACAGGTCCGGTCGCGCGTAGAGCAGGAGCGCTCCCGTGGAAGACAGCACGACCAGCGCGGCAAGCGGGCGAGCGCCGAGGACGACCACCAGCACGGGAAGCCCCCACAGCAGGTACTGGTAGGCCGGGTTGGGGTTGACCGCGGCCACCACGAGCCAGATGGTGGCGGCCGCCTGGAACGGCGCGGCTCGCCGGCGCACCAGGACCGCACCGGCCAGCACCGCGCCGGCGGCGACGAGTACCGGCCCGGCGTCCACGAGGGCGAGCGTCGCCGCCGACGGCTCCGGTGAGCCCTTCAGCGTCGCCCACGCCCGCGGCAGCGCCGGGTCGATCGCGGCGCTGAGACCGCCGAAGCCTGGAACACCGCCGTGCGCGCTCAGCGCCGACAGGACGGATCCGGGGTCCATGACAAGGAACGGCAGGAGCGACACGGCAGGCGGCAGCGCCGCCGCCGCCAGCAGCACAGCGCGCTGCCGAACGCCGGTGGTCGTGGGAAGCAGAGCCAGGACGGTGAAGAGCAGCGGCTGCTTGACGCTCCCGGCGAGGCCGATGAGCACTCCCGCGAGGAAGACGCGGTGCCGCAGTCGCGTCGTCCACACGGCCAGACCGGCGAAGGCGAGCAGGGCCGCGACAGCGTCGATCTGACCGTGGTAGCCCGTCACGATCACGGTCAGCGGAGAGAGCGCCACCACGGCCGCGCCCACCACGACGCGACCGGAGGTGTGGCCGCGCGAGCGGAGCACGACCGCGACAAGGCCGGCCAGCACCGCGTCGGCCAAGACGGCTGGAAGCTGGACGATGCCGTGGAACGGCACCCCGGTGCGTGCGGCGGCGACGTCAGCTGCCGCAGCGACAGGCAGGTACCCGCCCGGGTACGGCCAGCGCATGGCGGCGTACAGCTCGGTGGGTTCTTCGCGCAGGAGTCGGCCCACGATCTGCAGCGAGTCGATGTCGTACGCCACGCCGTAGGTGGAGAAGGCGAGCAGCAGGCGCACGGCGGTGCCCAGCGCGATGACGCCCACGACGGCGGCCGTCGTCCGCCGAGGGGTCAAGGATCGCCACGACCGGTCCGGCAGCAACGAGATCACCGCCGGGCGATGACGAGCATGCGGTCACGGAAGTCGGGCCTGACGAGCCGGTCGGCGACGCCTGCCCGCTCGGCGCCGCCGAGGACCGCGCGCGCCAGCGCGGGTGAGTACCCCTCGAGCCGACGGGCGTAGTACCGGGCCGAGAAGGCCTTCGGCGCGGTGCCGACCTCCAGGACCTGCCAACCTGCGCGGCCCAGGAGCGCCGACAGCGACCCGCGGGTGAAGTACTGGACGTGGGTCGGGATCACCGACCACCAGCGACGTCCGAGAGCGCGTGCGACGAGCGAGCCGGCGTCGGGTAGCGCGAGCAGCAGCACGCCGCGCGGCGCCGTGAGGTCGCGGATGCGGGTCAAGGCGCTCGCAGGGTCGGGCAGGTGCTCGACGACGTCCGCGAGCACCACCGCGTCGAAGGCGCCGAGCGGCAGGTCGGCGCCGAGGACGTCGGCCTCGACGACGTCCACGCCGTTCTGCTCGCGCGCGTACCGAGCGGCCCACGTGGACGGCTCGACGCCGGTGACCTCCCAACCTCGCTCCCGCGCCTCGGCCAGCAAGAACCCCACCCAGCACCCGAGATCCAGCAGCCGCCCCCGCTGCGGCTGGTGACGTTCGAGCCGGGCGAGCACGTCGGTGGCGGTGCGTCTCTGGCCCGCCTCCTCCTCGACGTACTCGTCGTCTGCCGCAGCGCCGTAGACCTCGCCGAGCACCACATCGGTCGGCATGACGGCGAGCTGGCCGTGACCGCACGACCGGCAGCGCAGCACGTCCGACAGCGCGGCGCCGTAGGCAGTCGTGGTCGGCGCGAAGCCCTCGTCCGCGGGCGGCGGGGACGTGCGCAACCTGGCGGTCAGAGGTCCGGACCCGCATGCGCAGCAGCTGTCCACGTGTCCTTCCGCGGGTCGTGCCGGCACCTCACCCGACCGAGCGAACGCTACCTCTAGGGTCGCCGGGATGGAGGCGACCGCGACCGTCGAACGACGGCTGCCGCTGCTGTCGGTCGTCGTGCCCATGCACGACGAGCAGGACACGGTGCGCATCCTCTACGACCGGACCGCCGCAGCGCTCGCGGACGTCCCGTTCGAGCTCGTCGCAGTGGACGACGGGTCGACCGACCGCACACCGGAGATCCTTGCCGCGCTGGCAGCTGAGGATCCGCGTGTGAAGGTGGTGCGGTTGAGCCGGTGCTTCGGGCACCAGGCAGCGCTGACCGCCGGCCTCGACGCCGCGACCGGTGACGCCGTCGTCATGATGGACGGCGATCTGCAGGACCCGCCCGAGGTCGTGCCGGAGATGGTGGAGCGGTGGCGCTCGGGTGCCGACGTCGTCTACGGGGTGCGCGTCCGGCGGGAGGGTGAGACGCGGTTCAAGATCGCGACGGCTCGTCGCTTCTACCGGCTGATGGCGCGCATGTCGTCGGTCCCCCTCGCGGAGGACTCCGGCGACTTCCGTCTGCTCGACCGCCGCGCCCTGGATGCGCTGCGTGCGATGCGCGAGCGCAGCCGGTACCTGCGCGGGATGACGGTGTGGATCGGGTTCACGCAGACCGCGGTCCCTTACGTCCGGGAGTCGCGGCACGCCGGCCGGACGAAGTTCTCGCTCGGGCGGATGACCCGCTTCGCGCTCGACGCCGTGGCGTCGTTCAGCAACACGCCCCTCCAGGTGGCCAGCGTCGTCGGGTTCTGGTGCGCGGCTCTCGCGTTCGCCGCGATCCCCGTCGCGCTCGGCATGCGGCTCGCGGACCAGTTCGTGCCGGGCGTCACCACGACCGTCATCGCTGTCCTCCTGCTGGGAGGCCTGCAGCTCATGGCGCTGGGCGTGCTCGGCGAGTACCTCGGGCGGGTGTACGAGGAGGTCAAGCGCCGACCCCTGTACGTCGTGCGCGACTGGCACAACCTCGACGAGCCGCCGGACGGGACGGGGCCGTGAAGGTCGCCGTCCTCGGTGCGGGCGTGGCGGGTCTGGTCGCTGCCCGGAAGCTCGCCCATGACGGACACGCGGTCACCGTCTTCGAGCGCTGGCCGGGCCTCGGGGGGCAGGCCGCCACGCTCGACGTCGGCGGTCACCTGCTCGAGCGCTACTACCACCACTGGTTCACGTCCGACCGGCATGCCGTCGAGCTGTGCGCCGAGCTCGGCGTCGAGGTGGCCTGGCACCCCTCCACGACGGCCTTCTTCGTCGACGGGCGGCTGCACCCGTTCACGAGTCCGTCCGACCTCCTTCGGTTCCGCGCGCTGCCCGTCCGGGACCGCCTGCGGATGGGGCTCGCCGTGCTCCGCCTGCAGCGGTCGTCCGACGGCGTGGCGGCCTACGAGCACGAGACGGCGCGCAGCTGGATCGAGCGCGAGATGGGGTCGGAAGCGTGGCGCGCGGTGTGGGGACCGCTGCTGCGCGGCAAGTTCGGCTCACGGGCGGACGACATCTCGATGGCATGGTTGTGGGGCAAGCTGACGACGCGCCGCCGGCTGCGGGGCAAGGAGGCGCGCGGGGAGCTGTTGGGATACCCGGCGGCGTCCTTCGAAGCGTTGTCCGCCGCGCTCGTCCGCGAGATCGAGGGCGCAGGCGGCAGGGTTGTCGTGGACGCCCCGGTCACCCGTGTCGACCGAGACGGGGACGTCTTCCGGCTGACCGTCGGCGCCCCGGGGTCGTTCAGGCGTGGGCTCGACCCACGCGCGTTCGACCCGCTACCGGACGTGCACACGGCCGCCGCGGTGCTTGCGACACTCCCCAACGAGGTGTTCGACGCGGTCGCGGGTCATCTCGTCAGCGACGGCTACCGCCGACGGCTGGCGAGCGTCGAGTACCACACCGCGCTGTGCCTGCTGCTCGAGCTCGACCGCCCGTTCTCCCCGTTTTACTGGACCAATGTGGCGGACCCGGCGCTCCCCTTCGTCGGACTGGTGGAGCACACCAACCTGGTGCCCGCCGAGCGCTACGACGGTCGGCGGTTCCTCTACGTGGCGAACTACGTCGAGCCGGGGTCCCCGCTGCTCGACCTCGCCGCGGACGCGCTCCTCGAGCACTACCTGCCGGGTCTGCGCCAGGTCCGTCCCGATTTCACGCTCGACCGGGTCCGCGCCCGCTGGCGGTTCGTCGAGCCCGCCGGGCAGCCGGTCGTCGACGTCGGGTATCGCGAGCGGATCCCCCCGCACGACACGGGAGTGCCCGGGCTCGTGCTCGCGAACACGACGCAGATCTACCCGGAGGACCGTGGCACCAACTACGCCGTGCGCGGCGGCGAGGCGGCCGCGCGCCTGCTGGTGGCGGGGGCGTGAGGTACGAGCGACGGCTGGTCGGCGTGGCGGTGGTCCTGGCCGTCGCTGTCCGGTGGACATACATCCTGCTCACCAGGACCACGCGCTCGTGGGAGACGAGCTCGAGTACGACATCCAGGCCCGCTTGGCCGCGGACGGGCACTTCCTGTGGACGACCACGCCGTACGGCGACCCGCACGCCAGTGCGGGGAAGATGCCGGCGTACCCCGCGTTCCTCGGTGCCCTCTACGCCCTGGTCGGTGCCGCACCCGACCGGGCGCTCGTGCTGCAGGTGCTTCTCGTCGCGCCGCTCACCGTCCTCGCCACGTGGCAGCTGGGCCGCCGACTCAGCGGTCCGGCCGTCGGCATCGCCGCCTCGTTCGTCGTCGCCGTCTACCCGGGGGCGTGGCAGTACGAGGTGCGGCTGTACTCGGAGTCGCTCAGCACGCCGCTGACGACGGCAATGCTGGTGGTTTTTGCGACAGCGCGCGGCCCGCTTTCGTTCGCACTGCTCGGCGGGCTCATCGGGGCCGGGCTGCTCGTGCGGCCGTCGGCCGCGGTGCTGCTGGCCGGCGCAGCGGTCGTGGCGTGGGTGCGCTGCGGGTTCCGTTCCGGCACGCTGCGGCTCGCGCTGACCGTCGCGGTCGCGGTGCTCGTCGTCGCACCCTGGTCGGTGCGCAACGCCTTGCTGCCCGGGCCATGGGTCCCGCTGTCGGTGCAGGGCGCCGCCGCGTACGGCGTCTTCAACGACGAGGCTGCGCACGACGAGCACCACCGGTGGGCCTGGCGACCGGCACCCAGTCGCGATGCGGACATCTTCGAGCGGCCGCGGACCGAGGGTGAGCTCTACCGCGACCTGCTGGGCAGAGCCGGCGAGTACGTGCGCGAGCACCCGAGCAGCGTGCCCAAGGCGTTCTGGGCGAACGGCGTGCGCCGGCTGTGGGAGCTGCGCTCGCCTTCGGCGGCTCTCTTCGAGGTGCCCTTCGAGGGACGCACCCGGAGCGTCGCTGCGGTCGCTCTCGCCGCGTACTGGGTGCTTCTGCCGCTCGCGGTCGCCGGGTGCGTGGCGCTGTGGCAGCGGCGGGCCTCGGCGTTCGTCATGGCCGTCGCGGCGGTCGCCCTGGCGTCGTCGATCGTCTACACCACCGACTCGGGCACGCGGTATCGCGCGCCGCTCGAGCCGCTGATCGTCGTCCTGGCCTGCACTGCGGTACCTGCGCTTCTGAGCCGGCGCGGCCGCGGTCAGCGGCGGTCGGGCGTGTAGAAGAAGAAGTCGGAGACCGCCGCTGGGTCACGTCCCCGCAGCGGGTTCTCCACGCGCTCGAGGAGCCGCCACCCCCCGCACTCCCGCTCCACCCAGTCGGCGAACGCGCGATGACGCACGTGGTCGTACGGGTCGTCCTCGGCCTTGTTGCTCGAGTAGACGCACACGAACGACGTGCCGCAGGCGAACAGCAGGCGCATGTAGCGGTCGAAGTCGCCGTCGTCGACGAGGTGGAAGACGACATCGAGCGACAGCGCCAGGTCGCTGCGGAACAAGCCGGCACGGTCGTGGAAGGCGCGCGGGTCGTAGCGGTAGAAGCTCTTCGTGTGGTCCCCGGCGAAGCGCCTGGCGCACATGTCGACTGCGGTCGCGGAGACGTCGAGGCCGCGGTACTCCGGGTACCGGGCGAGCGACAGCTGCTGGCCGTCTCCGCACCCCAGCTCGGTCACGGTGCGCACCCCGTGCCTGTCGACGAAGTCGTTCAGGACGTCAGCCTTGAACCGGGCCAGCTCGCCCGTCGAGCCCGCCCCCGACGTCCCGCCCTCGGCGTAGCGCTGCTCCCAGTACTGCGACGTGCCCGGGAAGGCGGCCGGTGGCGGCGGCGGACGACGCCTCCTGACGGCCGTCCGCACGCGGTCGAGGACGCCTGTCGAGCCGCCGAGCATGCGCCGCATCCTGCCACCAGCTGCGGGGATCGACGCTGCGCCGCGACCCGTTGGACGGGCGACGAGGTCCACCACGCGGTCAGCGGCGGAGTACGAGTACGAGCATGCGTGACAGCAGCCGTGCCGGCGGGTGGGCGGTGACGGTCGACGCGACAGCCCGCCGACCGGCACCGGGCCACGGCACGGCCCGGCGGGCCGAGATGCGGAGCCCGGCCGCGCGGGCCAGCTTCTCCAGCTGCGGCCAGGTGTACTCCCGCAGGTGGCTCTCCGCGGCGAAGTAGTGGGC
>JBKHYE010000102.1:0-6938 GCA_046565705.1 Actinomycetes bacterium | reverse complement strand
GGCCCTTCGACCTGGCCCAGTCGTTGAAGACCCGGGTCAGCGCCGCGCGGAAGCCCTCCTCGTGCGTGCCGCCCTCGGGCGTGTTGATCGTATTGGCGAAGGTGTACACGTTCTCGGTGTAGGCGTCGCTCCACTGCATCGCGACCTCGAGCGACAGCCGCCCGGCGCCGCCGGCGTCCTCCGTGCCGACCACCTCGTCGGTGAAGCCGATGATCGAGGCGTGCACGGGCGTGCGGGTGTGGTTCAGGTGCGCCACGAAGTCCTCGAGACCGCCCGGGTAGCAGAACGTCGTCTCCTTGGGCTGGGCCTCGGCCGGGTCCGCGGCCGCGCCGTCGCCTCCCGCCACCCGCTCGTCGCGCAGGGTGATGGACAGCCCCTTGTTGAGGAACGCCATCTCCTGCAGGCGCCGGTGCAGCGTCTCGTAGGAGTAGTGCGTGGTCTCGGTGAAGATGCCGGGGTCGGCCCAGAACGTGATGGTCGTGCCGGTCTCGTCGGTGTCGGCGCCCGCGACGAGCGGGGAGGGCACCGACCGCGTGTAGGTCTGGGTCCAGACCTTGCCGTCGCGGCGGATCTCGACCTCCATCCGGGTCGACAGCGCGTTGACGACGGCCGCGCCGACGCCGTGCAGGCCGCCGGAGACGGCGTAGCTGTTGCCGTCGAACTTGCCGCCCGCGTGCAGCGTCGTCAGCACGACCTCGACCGCCGGTCGCTGCTCGACCGGGTGCAGGTCGACCGGGATGCCGCGGCCGTTGTCCTGCACGCGCACGCCGCCGTCGGCGAGCAGCGTGACGGTGATCTGGTCGCAGTGCCCGGCCAGGGCCTCGTCGACGGCGTTGTCGACGATCTCGTAGACCAGGTGGTGCAGACCGCGCTCGCCGGTGGAGCCGATGTACATGCCCGGCCGCTTGCGGACCGCCTCGAGCCCCTCGAGCACCGTGATCGACGACGCGCTGTAGGTCGGGCCGGTGGCGTCGGCCACCGGGTGGTCCCCGGCGTCGGGCAGGGGTTGCGAGACCATCGGCGGCAGCTCCGCTCTCCCGCCGCAGCGGGCCACGGCCGCGCGCTCCCAGCGGGAGCGGGTGGCCCGGGGGCTCCGGCGTCAGGTCGGCACCGGAGCGATGTGCGCCCCGGCCACGCCGGCCAGGGGTCTGCGGAGCAGCATAGTCGCTCGGGCACCCTGCCCCGCGCAGGACGGCGGCTGTGGACGCGCGTGGCGCGTCGGACCCCCGCTCGCGTGTCCCCCCACGTGCGAGGCAGGGCGGACGCCTCGCGCGTCCGGTTCAGCCGTAGGTGTCGCGCGGCCCTCGTCCCCGCACCCGGCGCGGCCCCTTGCGCCAGTCCGGCGCCGACGGCCCGCGCACGACGACAGAGGTGACGACGCCCTCGCCGACCTGGGCCGCGAGCCGCGCCTGCAGCGTGCGGGTGAGCAGCCGCAGCTGGGTCGCCCAGGCCGACGACTCCGCCACCAGGACCAGCTCGCCGTCGACGAGCGACGTCGGCGTGCAGTGCTCGGCGATCTCCGGGCCCACCAGCCGCTCCCAGTCGCCGAGCACCCGCCCGGCCGCCGTGCTCTCCTGCCAGCCTCTCTCCTCGACCAGCCGGGCGATCGCGGCGCCGAACGGCACGGGGTCGCGCCCGTCCCCAGGCTGCGCCCGGCCGACGCGCGGGCGGCGCCCGGGCTTGTTCGCCGGCGTGTCCGGCCGCAGTCCACGCTCACGCGCAGCGGCGCGCGCCGAGGCGAGCGCGGCGCGGACGAGATCGGCGCCGGCCGGCGGTGCAGCGTTCCCCGGTGCAGCGTTCCCCGGTGCGGCGTTCCCCGGTGCAGCGGCGCGCTGGTCGACGTCGTCGTCCCCGGTCGCGCCCGGGTCGGCCGGCGGCACGCCGTCGTCGGGCCGGTCGACGTCACCGGACACGGAGCACCTTCCCGTCGTGCACGTCGAAGCGCCCGCCCAGCAGCGCCTCGGGGACGTCGTCGGGCACCGCGGCGGTCACCAGCACCTGCTCGGCGGTGCTCACCAGCGCCGCGAGCCGCTCGCGCCGACCGGTGTCGAGCTCGGCGAAGACGTCGTCGAGCACGAGCACCGGCTCACCGTCGCCCTGCGCGGCGTCGGCCTTGAGCAGCGTCCAGCTGGCCAGCCGCAGCGCGAGCGCGAACGACCACGACTCCCCGTGCGAGGCGTAGCCGCGCACCGGCAGCGCGGCGCTGCCCGTTCCGAGCGTGAGCACCAGCTCGTCGCGGTGCGGCCCGACCAGGCTGACGCCGCGCTCGACCTCCTGCGGCCGGACCCGGGCCAGCTCGGAGAGCAGCGCCGCGGCGAGCACCTCGCGGTCGCCGCCCAGCGGGGCGGCGCCGTCGGCCGGGCCGTCGGGCTCCAGCGAGCTGCGGTACGCCATCCCGGCGTCGCCCTGGCCGGCCGACACCGCGCGGTAGGCCTCGGCCACCTCCGGCCGCAGCGCCTCGACCAGCTCGAGCCGGGCCGCGAGCAGGTCCGCACCGGTGCGGGCCAGGTGCGCGTCCCACACGTCGAGCGTGCGCATGTCGCCGCCGCCCGAGCCGCCGCGCCCGGCGGCCCGCCGCGCGAGGAACGCCGTCTTGAGCAGCGCGTTGCGCTGCTTGAGCACCCGCTCGTAGTCGGCGCGGACGCCGGCGAAGCGCGGCGCCCGGGCCACGAGCAGGTCGTCGAGGAACCGCCGCCGCTCGCTGGGGTCGCCGCGCACCAGCGCGAGATCCTCGGGCGCGAACAGCACCGTGCGCAGCACGCCCAGCACCTCGCGCGCCCGCGGCAGCGGCGAGCGGTTGAGCCGGGCCCGGTTCGCCCGGCCGGGGTTGATCTCGATCTCGACGAGCGTGCTGCGACCGGCCCGCTCGACCCGGACCCGGACGACGGCGCGCTCGGCACCGGCGCGCACGAGCGGTGCGTCGGCCGAGACGCGGTGGGAGGCCAGGGTCGCGGCGTACCCGACCGCCTCCACGAGATTGGTCTTGCCCTGGCCGTTGGCGCCGACCAGCGCCGTCGGCCCCGGCTCGAGCTCGAGCTCGACCTCCGGCCAGGAGCGGAAGTCGGTGAGCGAGAGCGCGCGGACGTGCACCCGGGTCAGCCGGCGCCGGCGGCGTCGGTGCCGTCCGGCGGTGTCCCGGGACCGCCCCGGCCCTGCGAGTCGGCGACGTCGGGCGCGGCCGACGTCGGCGCGCCGGCGTCGGCGCCCGGGGCGTCGGCGCCGCGCTCGGTCTCACCGGCGGCGGCCGTGACGGCGTGGCCGCCGAACTGGTTGCGCAGCGCGGCGATCATCTTCCTCGCCGGCGAGTCGTCCTGCCGTGAGCTGAACCGGGCGAACAGCGCCGCGGTGATGACCGGAAGCGGGACGGCGTGCTCGACCGCCGCCTCCACCGTCCACCGGCCCTCCCCGGAGTCCTGGGCGAAACCGCGCAACTGGGACAGGTGCTCGTCGTCCTCGAGCGCGCGCACGGCCAGGTCGAGCAGCCACGACCGGATGACGGTGCCCTGGCGCCAGGACCGGAAGACCTCGCGGACGTCGTGCACGACGTCCGAGGCCTCCATGAGCTCCCAACCCTCGGCGTAGGCCTGCATGAGCCCGTACTCGATGCCGTTGTGGACCATCTTCGCGAAGTGGCCGGCACCGACCTCGCCGGCGTGCACGAACCCGAAGTCGCCCTCGGGCTTGAGGGTGTCGAAGAACGGCTGCACCTGCGCCACGTGCTCGGCCTCGCCACCGCACATCAGCGCGTAGCCCTCGGTGAGCCCCCACACCCCGCCGCTGACGCCGCAGTCGACGAAGCCGATGCCGCGCTCGCGCAGGTCCTTGGCGTGCCGCTGATCGTCGGTGTACCGCGAGTTGCCGCCGTCGACGACGACGTCGCCCGGGTCGAGCAGCTCCCCGAGCGCGTCGACCGTCTCGTAGGTCGGCTCGCCGGCCGGCACCATCACCCACACCGTGCGCGGCGTCGGCAGCCGCTGGACCAGCTCCTCGAGCGAGCCGACGTCGCGCCCGCTGCTCTCCGACCGGTCGTAGCCGACCACGGTGTGGCCGCCGCGTCGCAGCCGCTCGGCCATGTTGCCGCCCATGCGGCCCAGGCCCACCATGCCGAGCGTCGCCATGCCGTCCTCCGTCCGGGTGCTGCCTCTCGTGCGGGGCTGTGGGGTCCTCAGCCCGACAGGCGCACCGGCATGAGCAGGTACCGGTAGTCGCGCGGTGCCGTATCGGCGTCCCCGCCCGCGTCGCGGCCGGTGAGCACCGCCGGTCGGGTCGGGCCGGTGAACGACAGCACCGTCGTGTCGCTGTCGACGGCGGTGAGGCCGTCGAGCAGGTAGCCCGGGTTGAACGCGATCGAGAACGGCCCGTCGGCCTCGAGCGTGCTGTCCCACTCGCAGTCGAGCTGCTCGGACGCCGAGGCGTCGTCGGCGCCGCCGGCCTCGAGCACGACGCCGTCGCTGGTGAAGGTCAGTCGGACCGGCGCGTTCCGGGCGGCGACCAGCGCGACGCGGCGCACCGCCTCCGCGAACGCCGGCGTCGCCACCGCAGCGGTCGCCGCGCTCTCGCTCGGCAGCAGCGAGCGGTACTTCGGGAACTCGCCCTCGAGCAGCCGGGACGTCGTGCGCCGGGCGCCGCTCTTCGGGTCGCCGCCCTCGAAGCCGATCATGCCCTCGGTGGCGCCGCCCGTCCCGGTCTGCGAGACCGTCAGCGCGAGCGTGACGTCCGGGCCGCCGGTGAGCGCCTTCGCGGTGTCGGCCAGCGTGCGGGCCGGCACGAGCGCCGTCGTCGACAGCCCCGGCACCGCCGGGCTCCACGCCAGCGTGCGCACGGCCAGCCGGTAGCGGTCGGTCGCGGCCAGGGTGAGCGTGTCGTCCTCGATCTCGACGCGCACGCCGGTGAGCACCGGGAGCGTGTCGTCGCGCCCGGCGGCCACCGCGACCTGGGCGACGGCGGCCGCGAACGCGTCGCTGTCGATGGACCCCGCGGTCTCGGGCAGCGCCGGCAGCGCCGGGTAGTCCTCGACCGGCAGGGTCGGCAGCGTGAACCGCGCGGCGCCGCAGGTGAGCACCACCCGCGAGCCCTCGAGCCGCAGGTCGACCGGCGCCGGCGGCAGCGCGCGCACGATGTCGGCGAGCAGCCGGCCCGGCACGAGCACGCGACCCGGCTCCCCGACGCCGAGCAGGCCCGATGTCGCATCGAGCCCGACCCGCGAGCTGACCTCGTAGTCGAAGCCGGACACCTCGAGCCCGTCCGGGCCGGAGGCGTCGAGCAGCAGCCCGAGCAGCACCTGCATCGGAGGGCGGGCCGGCAGCGACCGGGCCGTCCAGGTGACGGCGTCGGCGAGCGCGTCGCGCTCGACCCTCAGCTCCATCTCGATCCCTCTCGTGCTCGCCGTGCTCGTGGGTGCCCCCGACGGCGGGTGCCGTGCGAGCGCTCGTCGGTGGGGGGCTCAGCGTGCCAGAACGGCCTCGTCCACATCCGTGCGCTCCCCGAGTTCCAGAAGATGTCCTTCGAGGAGAGAACAGCGTCCGCAGTGGTCGGGGTCCGCAGCCTTGTGGACGTCGCGCATCGGCGCTGGTCGTACGGCGTGGCGTGGTGTGAGCGCGCTGTGGACCTCCTCCCCTGGGAGTCGTGGACGGCTGTGGGCGCGCCGGCCGCCGGTGTCCGGCGTCCACCGGCGGCCCGCGTGTCGTCCACCGGCGTCCACAGGGTTGTCCCCAGTCTGTGGGGACACAGCGTGACCGCCGCCACAGTCGGGACCGCCGGTCGCGCCGCCGCGGGTGCTGCCGCCGCCTGGGCTGCCGGGACGGGGCCCGCCGGCGTCACGACTGCCGCGACCGCGTCTTGATGCGGTTGGTGAGCTCGGCGACCTGGTTGTAGATCGCCCGGCGCTCGGCCATCTGGGCGCGGATCTTGCGGTCGGCGTGGATGACCGTGGTGTGGTCGCGGCCGCCGAACATCTGCCCGATCTTGGGCAGCGAGAGATCGGTGAGCTCGCGGCAGAGGTACATGGCGATCTGCCGGGCGGTGACGAGCACGCGCGAGCGGGACGACCCGCAGAGGTCCTCCATCGTCAGCCCGAAGTACTCGGCGGTCGCCGCCATGATCGTCGCGCCGTTGATCTCCGGGCCGCCGTCGGCCGGGATGAGGTCCTTGAGCACGACTTCGGCGAGCGACAGGTCGACGGCCTGCCGGTTGAGCGAGGCGAAGGCGGTGACCCGGATGAGCGCGCCCTCGAGCTCGCGGATGTTGCGGCTGATCTTGCTGGCGATGAACTCGAGCACGTCGGGCGGCGCGGCCAGCCGGTCCTGGGCGGCCTTCTTGCGCAGGATCGCGATGCGGGTCTCGAGGTCGGGCGGCTGGACGTCGGTGATCAGGCCCCACTCGAACCGGGTGCGCAGCCGGTCCTCCAGGGTCGACAGCTGCTTGGGCGGCCGGTCGCTCGAGATGACGATCTGCTTCGAGGCGTTGTGGAGGGTGTTGAAGGTGTGGAAGAACTCCTCCTGCGTCCCCTCCTTGTGCTCGAGGAACTGGATGTCGTCGACGAGCAGGATGTCGACCTCGCGGTAGCGCCTGCGGAAGCTCTCGGCGCGGCCGTCGCGGATCGAGTTGATGAAGTCGTTCGTGAACTCCTCAGAGCTCACGTAGCGCACCCGGGCGCCGGCGAACAGGTGCTGCGCGTAGTGGCCGATGGCGTGCAGCAGGTGCGTCTTGCCCAGGCCGGACTCGCCGTAGACGAACAGCGGGTTGTACGCCTTGGCCGGCGCCTCGGCGACCGCCACGGCCGCCGCGTGCGCGAAGCGGTTCGAGGCGCCGATGACAAAGGACTCGAAGACGTACTTCGGGTTGAGCCGGGCCGGCTCGACCGGCGCGCGGCTGCGGGAGTCCTCGACCGGGCGCAGTGCCCGGTAGGGGCCGCCGCTCCCGTCGTCGGCTCCCGCGTC
>JBKHYE010000101.1:0-12615 GCA_046565705.1 Actinomycetes bacterium | reverse complement strand
GAGCGCTCCGACCGTGACGTCGCGCGCGCGGTCCGCGAACGGCGCGCCGAGAGCCAGTGGCGACGGCGCCCGCTGCACCCAGACGACGGCGCGCACGCGGCAGTGCCACGGCGGCGCCGGAGTCGTCGCCGGCAGCTGCTCGAGCAGGCCGGCGGGCAGCGCGCTCTCGGGGACGGCGGGCAGGTCGGCCAGTCGCAGGTCGGGCATGAGGGCATCGTCTCCCAGCCGGCGACAGTCGCCGAGCGGACCGCACGACTAGCGTTGCCGCAGTGACGGCGGTGCGGCGGGGGACGCTCTACGGCGCCGGCGCGTACCTGCTGTGGGGGCTGTTCCCGCTGTACTGGCCGCTGCTGCGGCCGTCGAGCGCCGTCGAGGTGCTGGCCCACCGGATCCTGTGGTCGCTGGCCGTGGTGGCGCTACTGCTCGCGGTGCTGCGGCGCACCGGCGCGGCCGTCGCAGCGCTGCGCGACCCGCACAAGGCCTGGCGGCTGGTGCTCGCGGCCGTCGTCATCGCCGTCAACTGGGGCACCTACATCTACGGCGTCTCGAGCGACCAGGTCGTCGAGACCTCGCTCGGTTACTTCGTGAACCCCATCGTCACCGTGCTGATGGGCGTGCTCGTGCTGCGCGAGACGCTGCGGCCGGGGCAGTGGGTGGCGCTCGGCCTCGCGGCGGCCGCGGTCGTCGTGCTGACCGTCGAGAACGGCAGCCCGCCGTGGATCGCGCTGGTGCTCGCCTTCTCGTTCGGGACCTACGGGCTGCTGAAGAAGACGGCGCGCGTCGGCGCCGTCGAGGGCCTCGGTGTCGAGACGTTCGTGCTCCTGGTGCCGGCCGCCGCCTACGTCGCCTGGCTCGGCGCGACCGGCGGCAGCACGTTCGGCGAGGAGGGCGCCGGCCACGCCGCCCTGATCGCGCTGTCCGGCGTCATCACCGCCATCCCGCTGCTGCTGTTCGGCGCGGCGGCGTCGCGGGTGCCGCTCACGACGCTCGGGATCCTGCAGTACCTGGCGCCGACGCTGCAGTTCCTCATCGGCGTGCTCCTCTACGACGAGCCGATGCCCACCGTGAAGCTGGTCGGGTTCGTGCTCGTGTGGATTGCCCTGGCGTTGTTCACCAGCGAGGCCTACCGGCACTCCCGACGGCAGCTGCGGCTCGCCGTTCCGCAGCCCGCATAGGTTCTGCGTCGTGCTCGAGCGCTCGGACGTGCCGCTGGCGCCGCTGACCACGCTGGGCGTCGGCGGGCCGGCGCGCCGGCTCGTCACGGTGTACGACGAGGCGGAGCTGGTCACCGCGGTGCGCGACGCCGACGACGCCGGCGAGCCGGTGCTCGTGCTCGGCGGCGGCAGCAACGTGCTCCTGGCGGACGAGGGATTCGACGGCACGGTGGTGCGCATCGTCGTCCGCGGCCTGGCCGGTCGGCGCGACGGCGACCGCGTGCTGGTCGACGCCGCCGCCGGCGAGGACTGGGAGGCCTTCGTCACGACGTGCGTGGCCGACCGCCTGGTCGGTGTCGAAGCGCTGTCGGGGATCCCCGGGCTGGTCGGGGCGTCGCCGGTGCAGAACATCGGCGCCTACGGGCAGGACGTCTCGCAGACCGTCACCGCCGTGCGTGCGTACGACCGGCAGGCCCGCGAGGTCGTCGTGCTCTCGCCGGAGGAGTGCCGCTTCTCCTACCGGTACAGCATGTTCAAGGCATCCCCCGGCCGCTACGTCGTGCTCGCGGTGCAGTTCTCGCTCGCCGAGGGAGAGCTGTCGGCGCCGGTGCGGTACGCCGAGCTCGCCCGGCGGCTCGGCGTCGAGCTCGGCGAGCCGGCCCCGCTGGCGGCGGTGCGCGAGGCGGTGCTCGCGCTGCGCCGCGGCAAGGGCATGGTGCTCGACGCCGCCGACCCGGACACGCGCAGCGCCGGCTCGTTCTTCACGAACCCGCTCCTGCTGCCCGACGACGCCGCAGCGCTGCGCGAGCGAGTACGGCAGCGGCTCGGCGACGACGCCCGCGCACCGGAGTGGCCGGAGCCCGACGGCCGGGTGAAGACGTCGGCGGCGTGGCTCATCGAGCGGGCCGGCTTCACGCGTGGCGCGTTCGACGGGCCGGCGGGGCTGTCGAGCAAGCACACGCTCGCGCTGGTGAACCGCGGCGGCGCGACGAGCGAGGACCTCAAGCGCGTCGCACGGGCAGTGCGCGACGGCGTCCGCGACGCCTTCGGGATCGAGCTGGTGCCCGAGCCGGTCGTGCTCGGCGAACCGGTCTAGCGCACGCCGACGTCGACGCCGAGCGACCGCCACGCCAGCGCGGCGGCACCGACGAGCGGCCCCTCGGCGCCGAGCCCCACCGGCACGACGCGGACGTCGCGGGTGAAGTCGAGCCGCGACGTCTCGTGCAGCGCGCTGTTGGCCGCCGCGAAGAACGGCTCGCCGAACCCGAGCGCCACGGACCCGCCGACGGCGACGAGCGCGAGGTCGAGCAGGTTGACGACGGACGCGAGCCCCTGGCCCAGCAGGGTGCCGGCACGCTCGACCTCGTCCGGTCCGGCCTCGCGCGCGTCCCGGCCGGTGCGCCGCCGGATGCCGGTGCCGCTGATCTCCGCCTCCAGGCAGCCGCGGCCGCCGCAGCCGCAGGCGTTGCCGCCCGGCACGACGACGACGTGGCCGACGTGGCCGGCGTTGCCCTGCACGCCGTCGAGCAGCCGGCCGTCGACGACCAGGCCGCCACCCACGCCGGTCGACACCACCATGGCGAGGAAGCTGCCCGCGTCGCGACCGGCGCCGCGCCATGCCTCGCCGACGGCCAGGGCCTTGGCGTCGTTGTCGACGACGACCGGTACGGGCAGCGCCGCCGTCAGTCGCGACAGCAGCGGGAAGCCGGCGCGCCAGCCGGGGGTGTTGAGCGGCGAGACGCTCTGCCCGCGCAGCGTCATCGGCCCGATCGTGCCGACGCCGCAGGCGAGCACGCCGTCGGCGCCCACCGCGGCGACCGCGTCGAGCAGCGCGGCGAAGACCTCCTCGCCGTCCGGGCCCTGCGGCGTCGGGCGGGTCGCCGACCGCAGCAGCCGACCGTCGTCGTCGACGACGCCGGCGGCGATCTTCGTGCTGCCGATGTCGACGGCGAGGACCGAGCGGGTCACTCGCTGTGCATCGACTCGAGCATGCCCATCATCTCCTTGCACCGCGGGCAGACCGGGTACTTCTCCGGGTCGCGCCCCGGCAGCCACTTCTTGCCGCACAGGGCCGTGACGGGCACGCCGTCGACCGCGCTGCGGAGGATGTCCTCCTTGCGCACGTAGTGGCTGAACCGCTCGTCGTCGCCGTCGTCGAGCCGCGGGTCGCGGTCGAGGTCCGGCTCGACGACGGTGCCGGTGCCGGGCTGCGTCATGCCGCCCAGTATCGCGCCGTCGACGCCCGGTGCCTACCGGCGGCCGGCTGCGCTCTCGAGCACGTCCAGCCAGTCGGCGACGAACCGGTCGATGCCGAACCGCTCGGCCGCGACCTTGCGCGCACCGGCGGACAGCTCGGCCGCCTCGTCGTGGTCGGCGAGCAGCCGGCGCAGGTGCGGGACCAGGCGGGCGGGGTCGGTCTCGACGTAGCCGTTGACGCCGTTCTGCACCGCGGCGGCCATCTCGGTGGTGGCGAGCCCCACGACCGGCAGGCCGAGCGCCATCGCCTCGCACACCGCGAGCCCGAGGCTCGTGTACCGGATCGGGTTGAAGAGCACCGGGTACTCGGGCAGCCGGCGGTGCAGCTCGCGCAGCCGCACGTCACCGAGCCAGCGCGGGTACGCCTCGCCGTTCATGCCGGCGAGGTCGACCGGCACGTCGGCCGCCACGCGGTCGAACACGTCGGGGCCGAGCCGCCGTCCGCGGCCGTAGAGGTTGTTCACCACGGTGATCGCCGCGTCGCGCTCACCGGTCCACGGCACGTCGTCGGGGACGACGACGCCGTGGTCGACGGTGCGAGCGGGCGTGATGCCGCTGTCCCACATGAGCGCGTTGAACGGCGTGACGTGCACGAGCGTCGTCGCCTCGTCCTGCACCGGGTGCAGCGCCTCGTTCGGCCAGTGCGGCGGCGGGTCGTGCTCGACGTGCACCCGCGGGATCTCGTGCACGCGGTCGCCGAGCAGCTCGTGCCGGTGCCGCTCCCAGTTGTCGCGGTGCTGGGTGAGCACGACGTCGACCTCGAGGTCGCGCACGTCGTCGGCCGGGACCTCGAGCACGTTGTCGGGCCACTCGAACGTCTCGCCCCGGCCGCCGTAGGGGTTCGTGCGCTCGGGCGTCACCGGCAGCAGCCAGGTGACCGGCACGTGCGACTGGTACCAGAGGTACGAGCCGTGGACGTGCCAGGTCAGCACCCGCAACGGGGAGGTCACAGGGGGCGGCCACCCGGCGCTCGCTGCAGGAAACAGTCGCGACGAGAGGGTCGTCCGCGAGTGGCTCGGCGGGGCGCGGGGTAGTGCTCCGGCGCGTCCGCTGCCTCTCGGGAGCGGACGTCGCCGTCCTGCTCGCCCGAGGAGCCTCCGCTGAAGCGCCCCACCCGCACCGACCTGCGCCGCACCGCCCGCGACGCCTTCGGCTGGGACGCCCTGCGGCCCGGCCAGCTCGAGGCGATGGAGTCGGTCGCGGCCGGGCGCGACACCGTCGTCGTCATGCCGACCGGCTCGGGCAAGAGCGCGATCTACCAGGTGCCGGCGCTGCTGCTCGACGGGCCGACCGTCGTCGTCAGCCCACTCATCGCGCTGCAGCGCGACCAGGTCGCCGGGCTGCTCGCCCGCGACGCCGGCGGCGCCGTGCAGGCCAACAGCGCGATCTCCGACGCCGAGCGCGAGCGGGCCTTCTCCGCCCTGCGCGCCGGCGAGGTGGAGTTCCTGTTCCTCGCGCCGGAGCAGCTCGCCAAGCCGGAGGTGCTCGACGAGGTCGCCGCGGCGAAGCCGTCGCTGTTCGTCGTCGACGAGGCGCACTGCATCTCCTCGTGGGGGCACGACTTCCGGCCCGACTACCTGCGGCTGCACACGGCCGCCGAGCGGCTGGGGCGTCCGCCGATCCTGGCGCTGACCGCGACCGCGTCCCCGCCGGTGCGTGCCGAGATCGTCGAGCGGCTGCGGCTGCGCGACCCGGAGCAGGTCGTCTGCGGCTTCGACCGGCCCAACCTTCGCATCGAGGTCCAGTCGTTCCGCGACGACGAGCTCAAGCGCGAGGCCGTCGTCATGCGGGCGATGGGCGAGGCAAAGCCCGGCATCGTCTACACCGCGACGCGCAAGAGCGCCGAGGACTACGCCGCCGCGCTCGGCGAGTACGGCATCGACGCCGCGGCGTACCACGCGGGCATGCGCGCGAAGCAGCGCGAGCAGGTGCAGTCGCGGTTCATGGCCGGCGAGGTCGACGTCGTCGTCGCGACCACTGCCTTCGGCATGGGCATCGACAAGGCCGACGTGCGCTTCGTGCTCCACGCCGACATCCCCGACTCCCTCGACAGCTGGTACCAGGAGGCCGGTCGCGCGGGCCGCGACGGCGACCCGGCCGCGGCGGTGCTGTTCTACCGGCCGGAAGACCTGGGGCTGCGCAAGTTCTTCGCCAGCGGCACCCCGGACGAGACGTCGCTGCAGAAGGTCGTGACCCTCGTCCGGCACGCGCACGAGCCGGTGCAGCCGGCGGAGCTGGCCGAGGAGATGGACGTCGCGCCGACCCGGCTGGCGGGCCTGGTCAACCTGCTCGAGCAGGTCGGTGCGGTCCACGTGCGGGACGACGGCGCCATCGACGGGGGAGGAGTGCCGCTGTCCCCGAGGCAGGCCGCACGCGAGGCCGTCGAGGTCGCCGAGTCGCACAAGAAGGTCGAGCAGTCCCGCGTCGAGATGGTGCGCGGCTTCGCCGAGACGACCGGCTGCCGGCGGCAGTTCGTGCTCGGGTACTTCGGCGAGGTGCTCGACGAGCCGTGCGGCAACTGCGACACCTGCGAGGCGGGTACCGCGACCGATGCGGCGGACGTCGCCGACTCGCCGTACGACCTGCAGTCCAAGGTGCGGCACGCGCAGTGGGGCGAGGGCGTCGTCATGCGCTACGAGGGCGACCGGATCGTCGTGCTGTTCGAGGACGTCGGCTACAAGACGCTGCTGCTCGACGCCGTGCGCGACCGCGGCCTGCTGGAGGCGGTGTGAGCCGCGCGCTCGCCAGGTGGTACGGGTGAGCCTCCCTGACGACGTCGGCGAGGTCGACGCCGTCGTGGTCGGCGGTGGGCCGTCGGGGCTCGCAGCGGCGTCGTGGCTCGCGCGCTACCGGCGGTCGGTCGTCGTCGTCGACTCGGGGGAGTACCGCTCGCGGCAGGTCGAGCGCTCGCACGGCTACCTCGGCCGCGACCCGCAGACGCCGCTCGACCTGATCGCGCGCGGCCGCGAGGAGGTGCTCGCCTACCCGACGGCGCAGATCCGCGCCGACCGCGTGACGAGCATCCGCCGCGGCGCCCTGTTCGAGGTCGACCTCGAGCACGGGTCGTTCCTCGCGCACCGCGTGGTCCTGGCGACCGGCGTGCGCGACGCGTTCCCCGACGTCGCCGGGTTCGACGAGCACTACGGCGCCTCGGTGTTCCACTGCCCGGCCTGCGACGGGTACGAGGCGCGCGACCGCGACGTCGTTGCCCTCGGCTGGGACCCGGCGCTCGTCGGCTTCGCCGCGACGCTCAAGAACTGGGCGCGGTCGGTGACCGTGGTGACCAACGGGCGCCGGTTCCAGGGCGACGAGTCGTGCCGCGTGCAGCTCGCCGACAACGAGTGCGACCTGGTCGAGGAGAACGCGCTCGGCTTCACCGGCTCCCGTGGTGGGCTCGAGGGCGTGCAGCTGCAGAGCGGGCGCGTGGTGCCGGCGTCGCTGGTGTTCTTCTCCGTCGCGCACCACCCACGGGTCGAGCTGGCGACGGCGCTCGGCTGCGAGCTGGACGACGAGGGCTACGTCGCGGTCGATCACGAGGGCCGCACGTCGGTGGAGGGCGTGTACGCCGCGGGCGACGTCGTCCCGGGCATGCAGCTGGTGCAGGTGGCCGCCGGCCAGGGCGCCGTCGCGGGCGTGACGTGCGCGCAGTCCTTCTTCGGCGAGCGCGGTGCCCCGACCTCGCCGCTCCCCGCGCCCGACCCGGTCGTCCCCTCCGACGCCCCTACCTGACCCCCGCACCCGCTCGCGCCGCCGCCGCCCGGCGCCGGCTGTCACCCGACCCGTCCAGCAGCCCTCGCGTGCCCGGTTCGCTCGCCTCACGGGTCACTCGTGTCCGGCGGGTGCGCCTGTGGACGGGTTGGTGGTCGGGCGCGGCGTCCACACCTTGGGCGGCGGGGCGGCACGCCGGGGGCTGATGCCACCACCGTGCGTCCGCATGACGACCTGGGAGCGGCTGCTGACGGAGCAGCAGGGCATGGCCACGCGCCGTCAGCTCCGGGACGCCGGGCTCGGCCGGCGCCGGCTCGCTCACCGGCCGGCTGCGACGCATCGCCGTCGGCCTGTACGCGGACCGGGTGCTGCCCGCGCGCGGAGAGCACCTGCTCTCGGGCGGGCTGGCCGATGCCGGGTTCGTCGCTCAGGTGCGGCAGGCGGTGCTGCGGCTGCACGGCGACGCGTGCGCCGCCCGCCGCACGGCCGCTGTGCTGTGGGGGTTCGACATGCTTCACGAGCCGGACGTCGTCGAGCTCGACGTCCCCCACGGCCACCGGCCGCCGCTCATGGACGGCGTCGTCTTCCGTCAGGCACGCGGGTCCGGGACGGCGCTCGTCGTCCCCGTCGCCGGTTGCCGTGCTCTCCCTGCCACGTCAGCCGTCGACACCGTGCTCGACTGCGCGGCCGAGCTGCCGCTGCGGGAGGCGGTGGCCATCGCCGACAGCGCGCTGCGGCGCGGCGCGTGCACGAGAGCGCAGCTCCGCCACGCCGTCTCCGCGCGCCGCGGGCAGCCCTTCAACGGGCGGCTGTGGAGGGTCGTGCTGTGGTGCGACCCGCGCTGCGGCTCGCTGCTGGAGTCGCTGCTCCGCGTGCTCCTGTGCGAGGCCGACCTGCGCCCGCCACGCGCGCAGCACCGGATCGTGGACGGCCGTGTCCTCGTCGGACGGGTCGACTTCGCATGGCCCGAGCAGCTGCTCGTCGTCGAGGCGGACGGCCGCCGGTGGCACGACCCTGCCGATGCCCGTGACGCCGACCGGCGTCGCGACAACGGGTGCGCGCGGTTGGGATGGCGCGTCCTGCGGTTCACCTGGGCGGAGGTCGTCCACGAGCCCCAGCGGGTGGTGGCCGAGCTGCGTGCGGCGTTGAGCGCCCCCGTCGGGACGCCAGTGGCCGGCAGCCGACGCGTCCACGACCGCACGGCCGGGACCGGCGGGACCACCGAGGCACCGGCAGTCACGGGGGTTCGCGGGTGGACGGATCCAGTGCCGGCCGCGCGGGAGCCGGCGGCACTCGACCCGTCCACCTCCACGTGAGCGTGGCGCGCGAGACCCCGGGCGTCCCCGTGGTCCCGCTGGTCCTCCGGTGGAACGGGTCGGGTGCCGGGGCGGACCGGTCCGGTGGACGGGTCGGGTGCCGGCCCGGGCGCACGTCACGGGCGGGTGGGCGCCGTCGCGCCCCCGCAGCACGACGCCCCGCTCCCGAGGACCGGGAGCGGGGCGTCGACGACGCGTCCTAGACGACGTCCTGCAGCTTGTTCTTGCCGGCAGCGGCCACACCGGTGGCCGCACCCGCGGCACCGGCGGCAGCGGCGGCGGCGCGGGCCGGCAGCGCCTTGACGGTGCCGAGCGCGACCTGGGTCGGCCGCTGCTGCTCCTCGTGCAGCGCCGACGACGCGAGCATCGCGCCGGTCAGGCCGGGGATGGCCCACTGCAGCGCCTTGAGCTGCTTCTGCGCCTTGGCGACCTCCGGCGGCGTGGTGAAGGTCGGCTCGGTGCCGCCGGCGACCGGGACGTCACCGGCGTTCATGACCTTCTGGCCGAGCGCCCGCGCCCAGGCGGTGGCGCCGAGCGCGGCACCGGTCAGCGCGAGCTTGGTGTTGGTGTTGGCCAGCACGCCCTTCTGCCCGGTGACGCGGCCCTTGTTCTCCTTGAGGATCTGCGCACCGCCGAGCAGGTGCGCGGCGATCGCGGCGAAGTTGACCGGCGTCCAGCGCGCCCAGCCGGCGTTGGCCACGCGGGCCCGCTGGCGCGGGTCGTCGACGTCCGAGGCGGCGCCGTTGACGCCGATGGCGCCCATGAGCGAGCCGCCGAACCAGGCCGCGAGGCCGATGTCGTGCAGCGCGTGGGCCACTGTGTTGCGCTGTGCCATGAGAGTGCTCCTAGTGGTTGTGATCCGTGGCGACATGCCTGTCTGTCCGCCTACCCCCGCGCTCGCCCTCGAACACCCGGCGCCGGTGCGACGACCGCCTCTACCGCCCTGGGCCGGTGTCTGCGAGAGTCGCGCTGTCCGGGCGGCTCGCGCCACGGACTTCCGGGAGGATGCGTGGCCGAGCAGGCGTCGGACGCCTATGCCGTCGTCGCGTTCCGCGACGAGTTCGGCTCATGGCAGGCCGGGCTGCTCCCGGAGACGCTCGGCGACGACCTCGCCGGGATCGTCGCGGCCGTCCGTCAGCAGCCGGCGCCGGACGCCGCCTTCGCGCTGGTCGACGTCGCCGACGAGTTCTTCGTCGCCGTCCGCGTGCAGCAGGACGAGGTGCGCTACCTCATCTCCGACGTCACCGCCGCGGTCGCGTGGGACCTCGCAGCGCAGGTGCTCGAGGCGCTCGACATGGACGTCCCCGACGAGGACGACCTCGACGACGTCTGGCCGGCCGGCGACCTCGGCATCTTCGCCGACCTCGGCCTCGACGAGATGGAGCTCGGTGCGATCCTCGCCGACGTCGACGCCTACGCCGACGAGATGCTGAGCGCGGTCGCTCGCAGGTTGGGGTTCGGCGAGGCGTATGAGCGGGTAGTCGACGCCGTCGTCGGGTGATCACGCCCGCGTCCGCCCCCCCAGCACAGGAGCTGCTCGTGTCCTACTTCGCCGCCGCGCTCGCGCGAACGGACGACGGCTGGACCGGCGAGGAGCTCGACCTCGACGACGTCGAGGACCTGGAGGCGCTCGCCGAGGTGCTGCGCGACCTCACCGGTGACGGCTCCGGCCCCGCGCTGCTGCTGCTCGAGGAGGACGACGAGTACGTCGCGCTGGTCCGGGTCGACGGCGGCAGCGGCAGCCTCAGCGAGCCGCGCGTCTTCCTCTCCGACCGGCGTGCCGTGACGGGCTCCGACGTGGCCGCGCTGCTGTGGGAGGAGCCCGAGGAGGAAGCCGACGAGGAGGACGAGGAGGGCGCGCGGCCGGTCGCCGAGCCGGTCGGCGACACGACGCTGCTCGCCGACCTCGGCACGTCCGCCGACGAGCTGCTGCGGCTGTGCGCCGAGGAGCGCATGCTGCCCGGCGACGTCCTCACCGAGCTCGCCGAGCGAGGCGGCTTCGGCGACGTCGTGGAGGGGCTGCGCGAGGCGTGACGGACTGGGCGCCGGCGATGCGCGCGGCGCTGGCGGAGACGACGGCTGCCGCTGCTGCGGGTGACGTCCCCGTCGGGGCGGTCCTGCTCGACGCCGACGGCGGGCAGCTCGCCGCCGCCGCCAACCGGCGGGAGCGCGACGCCGACCCGACCGCGCACGCCGAGGTCCTCGTGCTGCGCGAGGCCGCCCGCGCGACGGGCTCCTGGCGGCTGGACGGCTGCACGCTCGTCGTCACGCTGGAGCCCTGCACCATGTGCGCCGGCGCGCTCGTGCTCTCCCGCGTGGCCCGCGTCGTCTACGGCGCCCGGGACCCCAAGGCGGGGGCGGTCGGCAGCCTCTGGGACGTCGTCCGCGACCGCCGCCTCAACCACCGGCCGGAGGTGGTCGCGGGCGTGCTCGAGCAGGAGTGCGCCGAGGTGCTGCGTGCCTTCTTCGCCGGTCACCGGACGGGCTGACGCGCCACTCGGACAGACAGCGACGTTTCGGTCACCCGGCTCGCGGTATCAGTGCGTCCGCGTTGAGCAGCCAGCGCCCCGTCCGCTGAGGAGCTGCCGTGCCGTCCGACCTCGATCCCGCCGCTCTCGCCGGCCAGCTGGCCGCCGAGCACGGCGACCGCCTGCCGCCCAGCCTCATCCGGACCGCCGTCGACGCCGTGTCGGCCAGCGCGGTGGCGCGCGACCCGCTCGACCTCGAGCGCGTCGCCCGCGCCGACGTCGCCGCTCTCGCGGCGGCCGCAGCCCGCCGGCCCCACCACGTGCCGTGACGAGCGTCCTGCAGCCCACCCTGCTGGTGCACGACGACGGCGACGTGTGGGCGCAGTGTGCTCTGTGCTCGCTGTGCCTCGAGCTGCTGCCGGACGTGCCGGTGGACGACGCCGTCGCCGCGTTCCGGGCCGCCCATCCCGACGACCACGACGCCCACCGCCGGGGCGCGGTGCCGCGGGGGTGGCGCCCGGTGCTGTCGTGGCCGGGCGCGCTCAGCCAGTAGTCGCGGCGGCCCTCCTTCCCGGCCCGGCTTACCGGCGCGGCACCGGCCGTCCCGGTCGCTAGACTCGCCGACGGTGGCGTGTCCGAGCGGCCGAAGGAGCACGCCTCGAAAGCGTGTGACGGTGCAAGCCGTCCGTGGGTTCAAATCCCACCGCCACCGCCAGATGCTGACGACGTTCCCGCTGGTCACAGACGTGCGGGAACGCCGTCAGCGGCGGTTTCTAGGCCCAGTGGTCACAGGGTGGTCACAGGAATTCAGGGAGCAGTTGGCGACGGACCTGTGACGAGGGCCGCGACTTGACGCGCGGCGGCGGCCTGCATGTCCAGGTCGACGTGCGAGTACGTGTCCAGCGTGATGGAGACGTTGGCGTGCCCCAGCCGCTCCTGGACGATCCGGGGGTGGATGCCGGCCCTCAGAGCGAGCGTGGCGTGAGTGTGCCGGAGGTCGTGCAGGCGGATCGCCGGCAGCTTGGCGGCGCGGGCCGCCTTTCCGAACTGGTAGCTGATTGTTTTGGGGTGGATGGGTGTGCCGTCGAGCTGGCAGACCACCAGGTCCTGGTCCTGGTAGTCGCCGCCCGTGGCGAGGCGCTCCTCGAGCTGACGCGTGCGGTGCGTCCGCAGGGCGGTCACCGTGGCCGGATCCAGCGCCACCGTACGGCGTCCCTTCGCGGTCTTCGGCGTTCCCCACGCCATCCCGGGGGAGCCTTTGCGTTGCACGTCGGTCGTGATGAGCGTTCTCACGATGCGGAGCGTGCCGGCGTCGAGGTCGACGTCCTCCCACCGCAGCCCGAGGGCCTCGCCACGCCGCATGCCGGTGTTCGCGAGCAGCCACCAGCAGCCTCGAAGGCGGTCGCCGTCGACTGAGTCGAGGAAGGTGCGCAGCTGGGCGCCGGACCAGGTCTGCATCTCCTTGCGGGCGGACGGTCGGGGCGGGTCTGCAGCCTCGGTGGGGTTGCGGATGACGGCCTGCCAGCGAATGGCGTCGCGGAAGGCTCGGTGAAGAATCGTGGCGACGTAGGCCACCGACCGGGGGCTCAGCGCCCGGTGCTCGTCGTCGCCGGCGAGCAGAGCGGCATAGAGCGCGTTCAGCTCGGTGGGATCCACCTCCTGCAGCGGTCGCCTCCCGATGGGCCGTCCGGCGATGTGCAGGCGGACGTTGCG
>JBKHYE010000100.1:0-26777 GCA_046565705.1 Actinomycetes bacterium | reverse complement strand
AGCGCCACCCGCGGCCCGCCGTGCCAGGTGCCGCCGAGCACCAGCGCGCGCACCCGGTCGGGGAAGCGCAGCGCCACCTCCTGCGCCACCATGCCGCCCATGGACAGCCCGTAGACATGCGCGCTCTCCACGCCGAGCGCGTCGAGCACCCGCACGGCGTCGGCGGCGAGCTCGGGCACCGACGTCGGCCACCACGGCACCTGCGACCGGCCGGCGCCGCGGTTGTCGTACCGGATGCAGTCGTGCTCTGCGGCGTAGTGGTTGATGACCGGCGCGAAGATCTCGCTGCTGATCGCGAAACCGGTGATCCACAGCAGCGGCTCGCCGGAGCCCTCGCGCTGGACGTGCAGCTGGGCGGCGGTCGGTCCGCGGCCGACGCGGACCGTCGTCACTGCTCGAGCACGTAGGTCCCGGGCGCCTTGCCCGTCGGCGGGTAGCGGTCGCTGCCGAGCTGAGCGGGTGCCGGGACGACGTCGCCCGAGCGCTCGGTGAGCCAGGCGACGTGGTCGGTCCACCACGAGCCCGGGTGCTTGGCCGCACCGGCTACCCACTCCGCCGGCGCCTCGGGGCAGGCGTCGTTCACCCGGAAGCTCGACTTCGCGTTGCCCGGCGGGTTCACCAGCGCGGCGATGTGGCCGGCGGTCGAGAGCACGAACCGCGACTGCCCGCCGAGCAGCTGGACGCTGCGGTAGCACTGCTCCCACGGGCAGATGTGGTCGGTCTGACCGGCGACGACGTAGCTGTCGACGTCCACCTTCGACAGGTCGACCGGCGTGCCGAGGACCGTCGCCCCGCCCGGGTGCACCAGCGCGTTGTCAAGCGACATGCGGATGAAGTCGCGGTGCAGCCCGGCCGGCATGCGCGTGGTGTCGGCGTTCCAGTACAGGACGTCGAAGGCAGGTGGCCGCTTGCCGAGCAGGTAGTTGTTGACCCAGTAGTTCCAGATCAGGTCGTTGGGCCGCAGCCAGGCGAACACGCCGGCGAGAGCCCTGCCGTCGAGGTAGCCCTTGCGCTGCGACTGCGCAACGGCGACCTGCGCAGTGGCGTCGTCCACCATGGCGCCGACGGTGCCGGCACGGGCCTGGTCGAGCAGGGTGACGCCGAGCGTCAGGCCGGCGACGTGGTCGAGATCACCGGTGGCGGCCAGGTGCGCGACCGCCACGCTGGCGGTGATCCCGCCGGCGCACAGCCCGAGCACGTGACCGCGCTCGGCGCCGGTGATCTCGAGGACGGCGTCGAGCGCCTCCAGCACCGCGCGCGCGTAGGTGTCGAGATCCCAGCCGCGGTGCTCGGCAGTCGGGTTGCGCCATGACATCGCAAAGGTCTGCTGCCCGGATTCGACGTAGTGCTCGACCATGCTGCGCCCCGGGGCGAGGTCGGCCACGTAGTACTTGTTGATCATCGGCGGCACGAGCAGCAGCGGTGACTCGCGCACCGTCTCGGTGCACGGCCGGTACTGGATCAGCTCGAACACCGGGGTGCGCAGCACGACGGCGCCGCGCGAGGTCGCGAGGTTGCCGCCGACCCGGAAGCCGCGGCCGTCGACCATCGCCGGGATCCGCGGCTCGGAGCGCATGTCCTGCAGGAACTGCCCGAGCCCGACGAGGTAGTTGCGCCCGCCGGTGTCGATCGCGGCCTTGACCGCCGACGGGTTGAGCAGCGGCGCGTTGCTCGGCGCGAGGGCGTCGACAAGCATGTGCGCGGCGAAGCGCAGGCGCTGCTCGTCGCGCCAGTCCAGGCCGGCGTCGTCGACGAGGCGCTCGACGCTCTCGCTCCACACCAGGTAGGCCTGGGCGAGCCGGCGCAGCGCGGGGTTGCCCTGCCAGGCCGGGTCGGCGAACCGCCGGTCGCGGGCGGGGATCTCGACCGGCGAGCGCCCGACGGCGACCTTCGCCACGTCGCGGGCGGTGGCAAGCGCGCGGCGAGTGCTCTCGACCGGCCGGGTGCCGTAGTGCGCGGCGAGCCGCAGCCCGGCGACACCGGGCAGCGCCCGGCGCAGCGGTCCGAGCGCTGCGTCAGCGAGCATCACCTCAAGCGGCGAGCCCTCCGCGGTCCTCCGCGCCTCGGCGGCGGCCTCTGCTGTCGGCGTGCGGAGCCGGTCCTCGGCTGCGGTCGTCATCGCCACCTCCACGGTCGGACCTGTCCGGTCTGCCACGAGGTGGCGCGCGTCACACCTCGTCCTCGGCGCTCGCGTGCCCGACCGCTGCCCGGATCACGCCAGGCAGGACGTCGTCGGTGGCACTGGCGAGGGGCAGCCGCGACCGGCGCGCGTCAGTAGTTGAACGTCAGCGCGCCGCCCGCGGTGAACTCGTACACCGAGGGCGCGCCCTTGACCTCCGCAGTGGCGACCCACGTGGCGTCCCGCAGGCCCCGCGTCTTCACACAGACGGGACAGGCGTAGAACCTGCCTCCGCTCGACACGTACTCCTCGTGCAGGTCGGCCACCTTGGGTGCGCCCGGCACGTCGACCTGTGCGGCGAACCCCTCGGTGGCGACGTTGATGCCGTCCTTCGTGAGCCACATCAAGGCCTGCTTGCCCGCACGCAGCGCCTCGACCCCCATCAGGTAGGCGATGAGGACGCTCTCCTGGTCGTCGAGCCCGTGCGTCAGACCGATCACGACCTTGTCGTCAGCAGCCATGTCACCCTCTCAGCCCGGCTCTCGAAGGGTCACGAGCCAGATCCGCCCAAGTGGACCGGCTCGCCCCACGGAACGTAGACCTGTCGGCCCGGCCGTGGAAGTCCCGTCGCTGGGCGGTGGAAGGACGCACACGGACGAGGCGCGCGAGGAGGGCGCGGAGCAGGTCGTCATGGAGCTCGGGTGCCGCGAGGGCCCGGTCACCGCTGCTGACGACTCGCTGCGGGTCGGCTGGCGCGGCGCCGACGTCGTGCGGCGGATCGCGCTCGCCACTGACCGGCCCCTGCGGGCCGACCTCAGCGAGCCGCCGACCGGAACCGCAGCCGCAGCACGACCAGCGTTGCGACGAGGAACGCCAGCGTGAAGCCGGCGAGGGTCGCCCAGTACGTCGCCGTCGGCGCGGTGCCCGCATCTCCGTAGGCCTCGAGCAGCGGCGGGCCCAGCGGCGACCCGCCCTCGGCGAACAGCTGGCGCAGCTCGAGGTCGCGCCCGATCGCCTCGAACGCCCAGCGGTCGGGCATCGCGACGCTGATCGCCGCACCGACGGGTGCCATCACGTTCACCGGGAGGATGGCGCCGGAGAACAGCACTGCAGGAAAGCAGAGCATCGGCAGGGTCAGCGTCGCCTGAGACGGGTTGGTCACCGCGGCGGACGCCAGCAGTCCGAGGGCGAGCGCCGCCGACCCGTCGAGCGCCAGCGTGAGAGTGAGCGAGGCGTACGTCGCCAGGTCGGCGGCCGGCAACCGGTCCAGCACACGCAGCACGGCGAGCATGACGACGTTCACGACGACGACGAACGGCAGCAGCACGAGCAGCTTCGACACGACGTAGGCGCCGAGATTCAAGCCCACCAGGTGCTCGCGCTGCACCACCGCGCGCTCGGTCACGACCTGCAGCAGCCCGTAGGTGAGCCCGAAGAAGAACGATCCGAACGCGACCCAGAACACGATCATCACGATCGAACTCGGGTCGAGCGTCGCGGGGGAGAAGGCCCCGGGCCGGAACAGCACCGCGAACATCGCCACGACCATCACCGGCGAGCCGATCATGATGGCCAGGGTGAGCCGGTTGCGCGCGATGGTCTCGGCCGTGCGAGCCGTCAGCGCCAGGCACTGGCGCAGCGCACCTGCCGCGCCGGGCGTCGACGGCGCGGCGGAGGACGACGGCGGCTGCGCAGCAGTGGGCACGTGCGGCGCGCGCCACTGCTGCGCGGCCTGCTCGTCGTGGAGCCGCGCGTAGACGTCCTCCAGCGCCGTCACGCCGAACGCGTCCAGGGCATCTGCCGGCGGACCGTCGAACGCCATCCGGCCACCGCGGGCGAGGAACAGCACGCGGTCGCACCGGCCCAGGTCCTGCAGGGAGTGCGTGGTGAGCACGACGGTGGCGCCGTCGTCGGCGAGCGACCGCAGCGTCTGCAGCAGCGACGCCGCCGTGGCGGGGTCGAGCCCTGACGTCGGCTCGTCGAGGAAGAGCACGCGCGGGCGGGTGAGCAGCTCGGCGGCGATGCTGACCCGCTTGCGCTGACCACCGCTCAACGCGCTGACGTGCACGTCGGCGAAGGCCGTCAGCCCCAGTCGCGCCATCGCCGCGTCGACGGCCGCGTCGACGTCGTCCCAGGAGGAGGTCGGTGGCAGGCGCAGCCGAGCGGTGTAGCGCAGCGACCGCCGCAGCGGCAGCTCGAGGTGCACCGTGTCGTCCTGCGGCACCCAGCCGAGGGAGGTGCGGAACGCATCGCGGTGCTCGGCGACGTCCACGCCGTCGAACAGGACTGTGCCGTCATCGGCGGGTGACAGTCCGCAGAGCGCTTCGAGCAGCGTGCTCTTGCCCGCGCCGCTGCCACCGGCGATCGCCACGACCTCGCCTGGTCGCGCCGAGAACGACACGTCGTCGAGGACCACGCGGCCGCCGCGGACGCGACGGCGCAGCCCCACGGCGTCGACCGTGGTCCCGGAGTGGGCCGCCTGGTCGGAATCGGCCGTCAAGGCCACATCGGTCCCCTCGTCGAGCAGCGTCGGAAGCGAGGATGCCGGGTGGTGGGCGGCGTGTCAGGCGAACGCCGAGCCGACGTCTGGGGGCTGGACACCCGCCGTGCGCCGCTGCGACGCTCGCTCCGAGCGAGGGCGTCTCGTGCAGCTCGGCGTCCTCGGCCCGCTGTCGGTGTGGGACGACACCGGGGTCGAGCTCGCGCTGCCCGGCAGCCGGCTGCGCGCGCTGCTCGGCGTCCTCGTCGTGCACCGCGGACACGTGCTCGGGACCTGGTCCCGGGCCGAGCGGCAGATGATCGAGGACGCCCTTCGCAGCGGCGGGCTCGAAGGCCGCATTGACGACGCGCGCCGGCGGCACACCGTCGCGGCGGTCTGGCGGGCGCCGCGCGCCGCGCTCCGGTGGATGACCGCCACCTGAGGTCGTCGCGCAGACCGACGAGGGCCCCCGGCCGGCGAACCGGTCGGGGGCCCTCGACGTCAGCGACGCGTCAGCGCACGTCGTAGCGGTCGAGCATCATGACCTTGTCCCACGCGTCGACGAAGTCGTGCACGAACCGCTCCTTGGCGTCGGCGAAGGAGTACACCTCGGCGATGCCGCGCAGGATCGAGTTCGAGCCGAACACGAGGTCGACCGCGGTCGCGGTGTGCACCACGTTGCCCTCGGGGTCGACGCCCTCGTAGACGCCCTCGCCCTCGCTGGCCGTGCGCCACGAGATGCCCAGGTCCAGCAGCGTGCGGAAGAAGTCCTGAGACAGCACGCCCACCTTGTCGGTGAAGACGCCGTGCTTCGACCCGCCGGTGTTGGCGCCCAGCACGCGCAGGCCGCCGAGCAGCACCGTCATCTCCTTGGCGGTCAGCTCGAGCATGTACGCGCGGTCGACGAGCAGCGTCTCCGGTGCGAGCTTGCTGCCTGGCTCGATCCAGTTGCGGAAGCCGTCAGCCCGCGGCTCGAGCCACTTCATGCTGTCGACGTCGGTCATCTCCTGTGTCGCGTCGGTGCGCCCCGGTGTGAACGGCACCCGGACGTGGACGCCGGCGTCGTTCGCGGCCTTCTCGACGGCCGCACAGCCACCGAGCACGATCGTGTCGGCGAGCGAGACCGGCTTGCCGAACGCCTGCCGCACCTCGTCGAGCTTCGCGACGACGTCAGCCGTGCCGGCGTTGGCCGCCCACGACGCCTGCGGCTCCAGCCGCAGCCGCGCACCGTTCGCACCGCCGCGCTTGTCGGTGCTGCGGAACGAGGCCGCTGCCGACCACGCGGTGTGCACCAGCTGCGAGACCGTGAGGCCCGAGCCGAGGATCTGCTCCTTGAGCTGCTCGACGTCCGAGTCGCTGATCAGCTCGTGGTCGACCGCCGGTACCGGGTCCTGCCAGGTCAGGTCCTCCTGCGGCACGTCCGGCCCCAGGTAGCGGCTCTTCGGACCCATGTCGCGGTGCAGCAGCTTGAACCAGGCCCGCGCGTACTGGTCGGCGAACAGCGCAGGGTCCTTCGCGTACCGCTCGGCCACCTTCCGGAACTCCGGGTCGACCTTCAGCGCGAGGTCGGTCGTCGCCATCATCGGCGGGTTCTTCTTGCCCTCGACGTGCGCGTCGGGGACGAGCTCCTGGCCCTCGGGCTGCTTGGGCTTCCACTGCTTGGCGCCGGCCGGGCTCTCTGTGAGCTCCCACTCGAAGCCGAGCAGCGTCTCCCAGTAGCTGTTGTCCCAGGTCGTCGGCGTCGGCGTCCAGGCCCCCTCGAGACCCGAGGTGATGGTGTCCTCGGCCTTGCCCTTGCCGAACTGGTTGTGCCAGCCGAGCCCGCCGCTGTGCACGGGGCAGGCCTCCGGCTCCGGCCCGACGAGCGACGGGTCGCCCGCGCCGTGCGCCTTGCCGAACGTGTGGCCGCCGGCGATGAGCGCGACGGTCTCCTCGTCGGTCATGCCCATCCGCCGGAACGTGATCCGGATGTCGTGCGCCGACGCCTGCGGGTCCGGAACGCCCTTCGGCCCCTCCGGGTTGACGTAGATCAGACCCATCGTGACGTTCGCGAGCGGTCCGTCGTCGAGGTCGAGCGGGTTGTCACCGGAGTAGCGCTCGTCGCCGAGCCAGGTGTCCTCCGGACCCCAGAACACCTCCTCCGGCTGCCACACGTCTTCACGGCCGAAGGCGAACCCGAAGGTCTTCAGACCCATGTCGTCGTGCGCGACGTTGCCGGCGAGCACGAGCAGGTCGGCCCACGACAGCGCCCGGCCGTACTTCTGCTTGATGGGCAGCAGCAGGCGGCGCGCCTTGTCGAGGTTGCCGTTGTCGGGCCAGCTGTTGAGCGGCGCAAACCGCTGCTCGCCGCCGCCGGCGCCGCCGCGCCCGTCCGCGATCCGGTACGTGCCGGCCGCGTGCCACGACATGCGGATGAACAGCAGGCCGTAGTGGCCCCAGTCGGCGGGCCACCAGTCCTGCGAGGTGTGCATCAGCTCGACGAGGTCGCGCTTGACCGCCTCGACGTCGAGCGACTGCACCGCCGTGCGGTAGTCGAAGTCGGCGCCGAGCGGGTCCGCCGCCGGGTCGGTGCGGTTGAGCACCGTCAGGTCGACCTGGTTCGGCCACCAGTCCCGGTTCGTGCGCGGGCGCTGGTTCGTCACCGGCTGCGGGCTGGCGAGCGCGGGGTTCTCGCTCTCGCTCGTGCTGGCCGTGACGTCGGTGGCCTGCGGGTTGGCCGTCTCGTTCCTCGGCTTCGGGTCGCTCTGGCTCACGTCGTTCCTCTCCTCCAGCCGCTCCGTCGCGGTGGAAATCCCGGGTGGGTCAGGCCGCCGCGCACCGGGGGCAGCGACCCCAGTACACGACCTCGGCCTCGTCGATCTGGTAGCCGGCGTCGTCGGACGCCGTCAGGCAGGGGGTGTCGCCGACGGCGCAGTCGACGTCCTCGATCGCGCCGCACGTCCGGCAGACGACGTGGTGGTGGTTGTCGCCCACCCGCGCCTCGTAGCGCGCCACCGACCCCGGCGGTTGGATGCGCCGCACCAGACCGGCGTCGGTCAGCGCGCGCAGCACGTCGTACACCGCCTGGTGGGAGACCGCGCCGAGCCGCTCGCGCACGACGCCGATCAGCGAGTCGGTGTCGGCGTGCGGGTGCTCGTGCACCGCTGCGAGCACCGCTGCGCGCGGTGCCGTGACGCGCAGGTCTGCCTCGCGCAGCAGGCGCTCGGCGTCGGGGGCGGGGTGCATCGCCCGGCAGTCTGGCGCATTCCCTTGAACAGTTCAAGTCTTGTGCGTAGCGCCGTGACGCTGCTGCACCCGCTGCAGCACCGGTTCCCGCACCGCCGTCGCTGCGCTGACGGCCGCCGGACGGGCCGTGCAGTCGAGGGGGCCTACCGCATCGCGCGCCGCTGCCTCGACCTGTTCGGCGTCGCGACGACGGCGGCGAAGCGGTGACGACGCTGCAGCCGACCGGCGACTGGGACGGCACGACCTTCGCGCACGAGGCGTTCTCGTTCGTCACCGAGCGGCCCGAGGACGCGGCGGTCATCACGGTGCGCAGCGCGCACCAGGCGCGCGCCGCGGCGAACGGCGCCGTCGTCGACCGCTGGCCGCTCCGGCTCGACGACGTCGTGCTCGCCGTGCACGAGCTGGTGACCAACGCGCTGCGCGCCGCAGGCAGGGCCGAGCTCGCGACCTGGACCGACGGGCGCACGCCGTCATCGAGATGTCCGATGACGGCCCCGGGTTGCCCGACACGCTGCGCGGCTCGTCCCACCGAACCACGACGGCGAGGGCGGCCGCGGGCTGTGGCTGGCGCGGAGCCTCGCCGACGGCGCGTCGGTCGCGCCGCGCAGGACGGGCACCGGCATCCGGCTGTTCTTCGACTGCTGACCTCGCACCTTGACGCGTCCGTACGGCGGCGGGACTCTCCGGGCGAGGGGGACAACGCGGTCGAGGGGGGCTACGGCATGACGAGTGCGACGATCGAGCGGCTGCGTGCGGCGATGGCGGGAGAGGTCCTCGTCGCGGGCGACGAGGGCTACGACGAGGCGCGACGTGTGTGGAACGCCGACGTCGACCGCCGTCCAGCGGTCATCGCCCGCTGCACCACGACGGGTGACGTGGCCGCCGCCCTGCGGCACGCCGTCGAGCACGGCCTCGAGGTCGCCGTCCGGGGCGGGGCGCACAGCATCAGCGGCATGTCCGTCGTGGACGACGGTCTGATGGTCGACCTGAGCCGGCTCAACGCCGTCACCGTCGACGCCGCCGCCCGCCGGGCGCGCGTCGGCGGCGGTGCGCTGCTCGGCGACGTGCTCGCCGCGTCGCAGGAGCACGGGCTGGCACTGCCGGTCGGTGCCATCAGCCACACCGGTGTCGGCGGCCTGACGCTGGGAGGTGGCATGGGGTGGCTGACCCGCAAGCACGGGCTGACGATCGACAACCTCGTGTCGGCAGAGGTCGTTCTCGCCGATGGCCGCGTCGTGCGGGCGTCGGCACGCGAGCACCCTGACCTGTTCTGGGCGATCCGCGGCGGCGGCGGCAACTTCGGCGTCGTGACCGAGTTCGAGCTGGCGCTGCACCCGGTCGGTCCGATGATCGAGTTCGGGATGATGTTCTGGGGGCTCGACCAGGGCTCGGACGTGCTGCGTGCCGCCCGGGATGTCGTCGGCTCGCTGCCGGACGGCGTCAACGTGGTGATGGCAGCGTTGAACGCGCCGCCCGCACCGTTCGTGCCCGAGCAGCACCACCACCAGCCGGGGTACGCCGCGGTCGTGGTCGGCTTCCACGGAGAACAGGAGCACCGCGCGGTGCTGGAGCGCTTCCGAGCGGCGGTCGCGCCGCTGTGGGAGGTCGCCACCCCCATGCCGTACCTGGCGCTCCAGCACATGCTCGACGAGCCGAACGCGTGGGGGAACTGGTACTACGACAAGGGCCTGTACCTCGACGACCTCAGCGACGCGGCGATCGAGGCGTTCGTCGAGCACGTGCCGCGAAAGTCGTCGCCGTTGTCGGTCGTCCTGCTCTACCGGCTCGACGGCGCCTACAGCGAGGTCGACGATGACGCGACGGCGTTCAGCGGCGGGCGGTCACCGCGCTACAACGTGTTCATCATCGCGGACGCGCCCGTGCCGGAGCTGCTCGAGGCGGACCGGACGTGGGTGCGCGCGCTGCACGACGCGCTCGCGCCGCACTCGGGCGTCGAGGGCACCTACGTGAACGCGCTGAGGGGTGAGGAGAGCGAGGACCGCGTCCGCGCTGCGTACGGGTCCGCGAAGTACGAGCGGCTCGCGCGCATCAAGCGCGACTACGACCCGGCCAACCTCTTCCACCGCAACGCCAACATCGTGCCGGCCGCCGCGGCGCCAGGGCAGCGCTCGCCCGTCGAGGAGCACCAGGTGGTGACGGCGCAGTGACGCCGTGCCTGTCTACATCCCCACCGCAGCCGGCGACCTCGAGGGCGACCTCGTCGTCCCGGCGCGGGCCACGGGGGTCGTCGCCTTCGCGCACGGCAGCGGGTCGTCACGGCACAGCCCGCGCAACCGCGCCGTCGCGGCGGTGCTGCAGGACGCCGGACTGGCGACGCTGCTGGTCGACCTGCTGACACCCCAGGAGGAGGAGCGCGACCTGCGCACGCGAGAGCTGCGCTTCGACCTGCCGCTGCTCGCCGACCGGCTGCGTGACGTCCTCGAGTGGGCAGCCGCCCACCCCGACACCGGCGGGCTGCCGGCCGGGCTGTTCGGCGCGAGCACCGGTGGGGGAGCGGCGCTGATGGCCGCCGCTGCCGACCCGGACGGCGTGCGTGCCGTCGTGAGCCGCGGTGGTCGCCCCGACCTCGCCGGCGACGCGCTGCCGGACGTGCGATGCCCGGTGCTGCTGCTGGTCGGCGGCCGCGACGAGGTGGTGCTGCGGCTCAACGAGCAGGCCCGCGACCGCATGACAGCACCGGTCGAGCTCACCGTCGTCCCCGGTGCCGGTCACCTCTTCGAGGAGCCGGGCGCGCTCGACCGGGTCGCCGGCGAGGCGGCCCGGTTCTTCGCCGAGCACCTGCAGATCGGGTCTTGACGGCCCCGGGTGGCACGGGCGTACGGTCCGAGATGTCCGGATCGTTCTTGCCGGAAGGAGGTCCCGCCGACGTGGTGCACCCGTGGGACATCGTGATTCGTCCCCACGCGCCCTGAGATCGATAAGCGGGCCGACTGCTGTCGGCGCCGGCGTCAGGATGCCGCCCTTCTCTCCCCGCGGCAGCGACTGTCCGTCGCACACCGGCCGAGCGGACAGCAGGCCAGCCCACCAAGGGCGAGGGCCGACGACCCGGTGGGTCGTCGGCCCTCGTCGCGTCCACGGCTCAGTACACCGACGGCGGGGGGAACTTCGGCATCGCGGCGGCGCGCAGGCGCAGCACCTCGTGCGAGATGCCGATGACGTCGGGCAGGAAGTCGAGCCGCGACAGCGGCGCATCCCGCTGGGCCACCGAGTCGAGTCGGAGCGTGCCGTAGCCGAGCACTCGCCCGAGGGGCGGCACGGCGGCGTCGATGAACGCGATGGCGGTGAGCGAGATGGACGGCGCGTGGGCCGTGGCCCACCCGTAGCGACGGTAGATGCGCCGGTCGGTCACGACGAGCCGGTCGCACGACCAGTCGGCGACGTCCTCGGCGAGCCAGAGCCCGAGCAGCAGCACCGACCAGACCGGGCTGATGACGAACAGCAGCACGGCTGCCACGGCGACCACGGCGGCCGACCGGCGCGCACCGCCGCTCAGCCGCTGCAGCGCCCAGCCGGCGGTCGACACCGCGAAGAGCACCATGAACGTCAGGCTGCCGCTCAGGGCGAGCAGGCCGGTCGCAGTGCGGAGGGCCGGCCAGAGCAGCACGAGCCCGTGCCGGCGCACGTCGAGCACCACCGTCTCGGCGTCGGCGACGAACGGCGTCGGGCGCGGCAGCGAGCTGCGGGAGCCGCGGGCCCGCCACCGAGCTCGCAGGTCGCCGACCGACTGCTCGACCCGCTCCTGGAGCCGCACGTACGGCAGCGGTGGCGGCGGTGGCCGCACCGGCCGCCGGGGCGCGGCGTCGTCGTCCGGGTCCACGGCACTCCTCGCACAGGTCGTCGTGACGCTAGCCGCCTACCCGGTGCTCACCGGTGCGGCGACACGCCGATCAGCGTCCGTGCGCAGCGGCGCCGTTGTGCCAGCCTGGTCCGCATGGTCCTGGTGAGGCGGCGGTCGTGAACCTCAAGAACGCTGCGCTGCTCATCGTCGTCGTCATCATCGTGGTCGGGGCCACCGGCGGCGAGTCGTCCGCTGCGGCCGTCGGCAGCGCCATCGGCGAGGCTGCGCACCTGGTCAAGGTGGCGTGGGACGCCATGGTCGGGAACGACGCCGGCGCGTAGCCGGGGGTGCCGGCTCAGGTGTCCACGCGGTCGACGGCCGGGTCGGGCAGCTCGCCGAGGAACTCCACCCAGGCCCGTCGCACGCACGGGTAGTGGACCGACGCCTCGACCAGGTCGAGGAAGCCGGCCACGGTGTCGTCCAGGCGGGCCTGGCGGCGGTCGTCGAGCAGCGCGCCGTCGTCGGTGAACGCCTTGTGCGCCTGCGCCAGCGAGAACATGTCGGGGTAGACGCGCACACCGAGGTGAGCGAGCGGGGTCCGCAGTGCCAACAGCGAGCGGTTGCCACCGACCATGGACGGCGAGGCGGACAGCAGGAGCGCGTGCTTGGCGTTGAAGGGCTGCGGCCGCACCCGCGAGACCCAGTCGATGCTGTTCTTCAGCACGCCGGGCATGGAGCCGTTGTACTCGGGCGAGACGATGACGAAGGCGTCGGACGCCTCGAGCCGATCGCGGAGCTCACGGGCGCCGGCCGGCAGCCCGTCGGCCGTCTCGACGTCGCCGTCGTAGGAGGGGGCTTCGAACTCGCGCATCGAGCCCTCGTCCACCGACGCACCGTGGCGTTCGACAGCGGCGACCACGATCCGGGCGAGCCGGGTGTTCAGCGACTCGGCACGCAGCGACGCCGAGAACACCAGGATCCGCAGCGGCTCTCGGTCACTGCTCATCGGTCTGCGCTCCCCGTCCTCGGTCCTGCGGCGCCGGCGGCCGTCTTCGCCGGTCCAGGTCCCCTGAGGATCCTCTCGGCGCCCGGCCGGCCATCCAGGGGGCCTCGTGACCTCGGGCGACGTCCCGAGGCCCGCGCCGTACCGTTCCCGCGTGCGAGAACACGTTCTACCTCGGGGCCTCGCCGCCGCGGCACTGCTCGCCGTCGCCGCCCTGATCACTGTCCCCTCGCCGACGGCGGCAGCGCCGGCGCCGGCGCCGGGCACCACCACGGCGGCCGACCTGCCGACCGGCGCACCGCCCGCGCTCTACCGCGCCGAGCCGACGTGGCCCGCCGCCGACGGCTGGCCCGGCGCCGACGACTTCCCGCGCACCAGCGGCACCGGCCGCCTCGTCGACGGCGCGCTGCTGTGGACCGACTGGCTCTACGACGACCACGGTGCCCGCACGGCGCCGGTCACCGATCCCGCGCAGACCGCCGGTTCACCGTCGTTCGGTGGATACGGCTACAGCGACCCGGAGGCGCACGGCAACGGCGCCGACGTCTTCCGCGCCGGCGTGCTGCTGCGCGACGACGCGACGTACTGGCGGGTCGACTGGACGACGCTGGCCGACGCGTCGGTCCCGTTGGCGGTCTGGACGTTCGACCGCGACGGCGACACCGCCACCGGCACCAGCGCCTGGCCGGTCGGCGCGGAACTCACGTCACCTGGCGTCGACACCGCGCTCGTCGTCGGCGGGAGCGGCGCGCGGCTGCTCTCCCTGCCGGACGAGACGGTCGTCGCCGAGCCGCCGGTGACGGTCGACCTCGAGGCGCAGTCGTTCGTCGTGCGCATCCCGTCCGACGTCCTGACCCCGACGGGGGAGTGGACCGTCCGGCTCGCCGCCGGTCTCGCCGACGACGACGGCACCGCCTTCGCGCCGGCGACCGGTGTGCTGCCCGGGCAGACACCGGTCTACAACGTCACCTTCCGCGACCGCGCGCAGGAGCCGACGCAGCACTGCTTCTGGAGCGACTGCGCCCAGGTCGACGCGCTGACCACCGGTGACGTCAGTGCCTTCCGTGCCGTCGTCGAGTGGGCGGCGCTCGCCCGAGGCACCACCACGGCAGAAGCGCGCCCCACCGGCTACAGCACCCGGTGGTACGTCTCGTCGGTCGAGGAGGGCGACGGCGTCCGCACGGGCCCGGAGGCGATCCAGGACGGCGAGGCGAACTACCTCGGGCGGCTGCAGCCGTACACGGTGTACGTGCCGGCCGACGTGCCGTCGCCCGCGCCGCTCACCTTCCTGCTGCACTCGCTGACGCAGAACCACAACCAGTACGCCGCGACGACGCCGCGGTTCGTGCAGCTGGCGTGCGAGGCACGCCGCTCGATCTGCGCGACGCCGCTCGATCTGCGCGACGCCGCTCGGGCGGGGCGGCGACGGCTACTACCTGGGCACCGCACGGCTGGACTTCTGGGAGGTCTGGCGCGAGGTCGCCGAGGCCTACGACCTGGACGTCGACCGCACGATCCTGTCGGGCTACTCGATGGGCGGGCTGGGCAGCAACGCCATCGGCATGGCTCACCCGGACCTTTTCGCGCAGGTCGTCGCGCTCGCCGGGGCGGTCGGCAACGTGCCGGAGCTCGAGAACCTGCGGCACGTGCCGGTGTACCTCGCCGGGGGCGCCCTCGACGAGCTCGTGCCGGTCACGGTGCACCGGGCGCAGGCCGACGGCCTCGACGCGCTCGGGTACCGCTACCGGTGGCTCGTGCACGCCGCGGAGGACCACGTGACCTTCGAGCTGCGTGACGGCTTCGACGACGCAGCGGCCTTCATGGTCGACGCCCGGCGCACGACGCGTCCGGCGCGCTTCGCCTTCCGCTGGAACCCGCTCGACACCGGCCGCACGTACGACCCGGTGACCGGCTCGGAGGACCAGACGACGCTCGCCACGGTGCAGCGCCCCGACCTCGGTGTCGGCACGACCGGTGCGTACTGGGTACGCGACCTCGCCGCCCGCGACGGCGTGCCGTACGGGCGCGTCGACGCCGTGTCGCTGGCGGTGCCCGACCCCGTGGTCGAGGCGGTCCGCAGCAACGACGTCGTCGTGCCCGGGCAGCTCTCGCCTGCGCTGGTGCAGCAGCTCGAGTGGGAGGTCGGGCCCGCGGGTCCGACCGCGAACGCCGTGCAGCTCGACCTCGCCGGCGTCGCCGCCGCGACGGTCGACCTGGTCGACGCCGGCCTCCCGGCGGACGGCTGCAACACGCTGACGGTCACGAGCGACGGCCCGACGACGCTGACCCTCGACGCCGCCGGCGGATCGACCGACGTCGCGTTCGCCGAGGGGGAGCGCAGACTCTTCGTGCAGACGACGCCCGGTGCCGGCCCGCAGGTCGTCGCCGTGTGCGGCAGCGGCACCACCGACGCACCGGCGCAGGCGCGCGCGACCCTGCCCAGCACCGGTGCGCCCGCCACTGCAGCTGCGGCCGTCGTCCTGCTCGCGACCGCCGCCGTCGTCCGGCGGAGCCGCCGCGCCTGACCCGGCCCCTATGGTCGCGTCGTGCACCGGTTCACCGCACCGCTGTGGCGGTACCAGGGCGACTCCGCCTGGTACTTCATCACGGTGCCGGTCGACCTCAGCGACGACATCCGGGAGCTCACCGAGGGCACCCGCCGCGGCTTCGGCTCGGTGCGCGTCCGCGCGACGGTGGGCGCCACGGCGTGGACGACGTCGGTGTTCCCGGACACCAAGCGCGGCGCGTTCCTGCTGCCGGTGAAGAAGGCGGTGCGCGCGGCCGAGGGCCTCGACGACGGCGACGCCGTCGACGTGGTGCTCGAGCTGCTCGACGCCTGACGAGGCGCGGCGACCCCCGGCAGGCCGATGCCCGGCTCGCCCCCTCGTGGCGCCGGCGGTCACCGCCGCCGAGCGGCCGCTTCTGTCGGACCTCGCTGGGAGCATCAGGGCTCGGGTCGCGGAGAGAAGGTGGGCCGTTGTCCTACGAGGACATGGCGCGTTCGCACGTGAAGGAGCTCGCGCGCGAGGCGTTCGAGCTGGCGGAGGTGGTCGTCGACGACGACGGCGACCTGCCGTTCCCCTGCGGGACGGCGATGTTCTACGTGTCGGTCGTCCGCGACGGCCGGCTGGTCCGGGGGTGGTCGCGGGCGGTGTCCGGCATCGCCGTCACGAAGCCGGTGCTGAAGGAGCTCAACGAGGTCAACACCTCGCTCATGCTGGCGCGGGCGTACGCCACGACGTCGTGCGTCTGGGTCGAGGGCTGCCTGCCCGTCGACACCTTGACGCCGCGCGACCTCGGCTGCCTCTGCGTCGAGGTCGGCACCACGGCCGACCGGCTCGGGTCGATGCTGGCCGCCGTGCACGGCGGGCAGGTCGCGTTTCCCGGCGGGTGCGACGCCGCGCACGAGTGCGAGGAGTGACGGTGGTCGCCCTCGTCACGAGACGTGCGCGGTCGTCGCGGCACGTCCGCCGCGATTGCGGCGGTCAGCCGTGCGTTCGCGCGATCACCTTCACCGGACGAACCCGCAGCGAGACCTCGTCGACGGGTCGTGCGTCGGGTGGCGCCGTCCCTGCGTAGCGCTCCCACGTCCGTCGGGCGATCGCCTCCACCACTCGCGGGTCGTGGTCGAGCACCGCGGTGCCCTCTATGAGGACGAACCGGTACGGGTCGTCGTGCTCGTCGACGACGACGGTGACCCGGGCGTCCCGGCCGAGGTTCCGCGGCTTGACCGTCGAGCTGCCGGTGAGGAACAGGACGTCGTCGCCATCGGTGACGAACCCGACCGGCGCGGCGTGCGGCCGCCCGTCCGACCGCACCGTCGCCACGACCGCGACTCGCCGGCCGGCGTCGAGGAACGCGCGCCGTTCGTCGTCAGTGAGGTCCCGCAGGACCGGCCCGCTCATGCCGCGCGCGGGCGGTGCCCCCGCGTGCTACAGAGGGCCGTGCAGCAACGGATCAGCCGGTCGATCACGAGCTTCATCTCCAGTTCCACTTCCCGTCAGCGCGTGTCGCGGCGCAGCGGATGGTCGGCGGGCACCTCGACGAGCACGATGCGCAGCCCGTCGGGGTCCTCGAGCCACATCTCACGCAACCCCCAAGGCTCCTCGCGGGGCTCGCGCACGATCGTGGCACCGGCGGCGCGGAGCCGCTCGTGCTCCGCGGCGACGTCGCGCACCTGCAGCCACAGCGCGACACCCTCGGGCTGCGGTTGCCCGCGCCCCGACACCTCGAGGTAGCCGCCGCCGGTGAAGAAGACGACGCCCGGGTCGTCCGGCGGACCGAACTCCCGGTGCACGGCGAGACCGAGCACGTCGCGGTAGAAGCCACGGGTGCGCTCGGGGTCGCTGGGTCGCAGGAGGGTCCGGCTGCTCAGGACGTCCATGCGACGAGCATGCCGTGAGGGGGCGGCGTCATGCCGCCGGCAGCGCCCACACCGGCAGCAGCTCGACCTCGTCGCCGAGGTCGGCGTGCAGGTCGCGCCACAGCGCGAAGTCCCCCGGCTGAAGCTCGCCGCGCGGCCGGGCGATCGCGACCCCCACCCGCTGCGCGGTCTGCTTCAGCGTGCGCGACAGGTTCTGGCGCACGACGTCGTCCCAGCCGTCGGCGAGGCCCTCGATCTCGAGGCACACGCCGTCGTCGACGAACAGGACGGCGTCGCCGTCGCCGAGCGGGTCCTCGGCGTACCGGCGCAGGACGGTGGTCAGGCGGTGGGAGTCGATCGTCATGGCGCGGAGCATGCGGCGGATGGCGCCGCCGCGTCCGTGGCTGTCCACAGCACGTAGGAGTCCGCGGCCGTCCTGTCGGTGCCGTCCGTGAGGTTGCGGGCGAACCCGACGGACGGAGACCGACATGTGCTGGAGCTGCGACAACCCCACGAAGACCACCGAAGACTTCCTCGTCGAGGTGGTGGAGCCGCAGATCGAGGAGCGCGGCTGGTACGTGCAGCCGGTGCTCGGCAGCCGCAGGACGGCGCCGTTCGCCTACACGGTCGGGCTGACCGCGCTCGGTCTGCCCGAGCTCGTCGTCACGGGCCTGCCGCACCTGCGGTCGGTGCCGATCGTCCACGTCGCGGCACGTCGCGGCACGTCGCTGGGTGCTGGGCGACGACGTCCCGGCGGCCGGGCGCCGGCTGCGGCTGCTCGGGTCACCGGTCGAGGTCATCGACGTCGCACACCCCCAGGACCACCTGTTCATCGCGACGGCGGTGTACGGCGACGACGACGTGCGCGCCCAGCAGCTGGTGTGGGCCGACGCTCGCGGGCGGTGGCCGTCGGACGTCGGCCACCGGGCCAGCCGACGCGGTCAGCCGCTGCTCGGCGCGCGGGCTGCATGACGTCCACACGCGACGGGCGGTGTCCACAACGTGACCGTCGGCGCTGCCGCAGGCACCGCCAGACCGGCACGGTGCGCGGGTGGACCTCGCCGACATCGCCGTCGCGCTCGCGCACCGCCCGGACCCGCACCGGCGGGCTGCGCTCGAGCGCCTCGCTGTCCTGCGCCTGGCGGCGGAGCTCGCCCGTCGCCGGACCGCCCGTCTGCAGGCAGTGCTGTGCCGGCTGGGCGTGGACCGCGACAGGGAGGAGGGGGAGGATGCCGACCGTGACGCTGCTGCGGCGTGACGGCGACTGGACCGTCGACGACCTCCGCGGCCTGCCCGACGACGGTCTGCAGTACGAGCTCGCCGACGGGGTCCTGCTCGTGAGCCCTGCTCCGAGACCGCGGCACCAGCGTGCCGTCGTGCGCCTGCTCACGCAGCTGCAGGCGTCGTGCCCGCCGCACCTCGAGGTCTTCGTGGCGCCGCTCGACTTCCAGCCGACGCCCCGGCGAAGCCTGCAGCCGGACGTGCTGGTCGCCCGTCGCGACCGCATCGGCGAGCTGGCGCTCGAGCAGCCGCTCGAGCTCGCCGTCGAGGTGCTGTCGCCGGCGACGCGGGCGAAGGACCTGCTCGTCAAGCGCGCCCTCTACGAGGACAGCGGCGTCGCGGCGATGTGGGTGGTCGACCTCGACGAGCCGTCCATCACCGGCTGGGTGCTGCAGGACGGGCGACGGGCTGACGAGCGGCGCGCCAGCGGCGACGAGCCGTTCGCCACCGAGGTGCCGTACGCCGTGTCGGTGGTCCCCGCCTCGCTCCTCTGACCGGCACCGGGCACGATGCCCGGCGTGCGACTGCCCCCGAGCCTGCGCGGCCTGCCGCAGGAGACGTGGGTGCTGGCGCTCGTCGCGTTCTGCGTGGCGCTGGGGTTCGGCATCGTCGTGCCCGCCGTGCCGCTGTTCGCGTTGCAGTTCGGCGTCGGCACGACCGCGGCGGGGGCCGTCGTCTCCGCATTCGCGCTGATGCGCCTGGTGTCCGGTCTCGCCGCCGGGCGCTTCGTCGACCGCGTGGGGGAGCGGCTCGCGCTGCAGACCGGTCTCGGCGTCGTCGCCGTGTCATCACTGCTCGCCGGCCTCGCGGTGAGCTACCCCCAGCTGCTCGTGCTGCGCGGGCTGGGGGGCGTCGGCTCGGCGGTGTTCACCATCTCCGCGACCAGCCTGCTCCTGCGGGTGGCATCAGCCGCGCAGCGCGGCCGCACCCAGAGCATCTACCGCGGTGGCTTCCTCGTCGGCGGCATCGTCGGGCCCGCGTTCGGCGGCGCCGTCATCGCCATCTCGATCCGGGCCCCGTTCTTCCTCTACGCCGGCACGCTGGTGCTCGCCATGCTGGCGGCGGCTCGCCTCCCGAAGCCGCCGCCGAAGACCGACGCGACCCCGGCGCAGCCCGAGGCACGCACCTCGTTGCGCGACGCCTTCGCGCAGCCCGCGTACCGCGCGGCGCTGGCGGGCAACTTCGCGATCGGCTTCAGCTTGTTCGGCGTCCGCAGCACGCTCGTGCCGCTGCTGGTCGTGCAGGGGCTCGGGCTCGGACCGGCCTGGATCGGCATCGCGTTCACCGTCGGTGCGCTCGTGCAGACGGCGCTGCTGCTGCTCGCGGGTCGCGCGGTCGACGAGGTCGGGCGCCGGCCGACCATGGTGGTGGGCGGCCTCGTCACCGGCGCGGCGCTCGCGGCGCTCGCGCTCGCCACCGGACCGGTGAGCCTGCTGCTGTGCATGGTCCTGCTCGCGGTCGGTGGGGCGCTGCTGGGCGTGGCGCCCGCTGCGGTCGTCGGCGACGTCGTGCAGGGCCGTGGCGGCACCGCCATCGCGGTGTGGCAGATGGCCAGCGACCTGGGCGCCGTCGTCGGGCCGCTCGCGGCCGGTCTGCTCGTCGACCGCGGGTCGTTCGACCTGGCGCTCGTCGTCTGCGCGGTCGTCGTCGGCTGGTGCGGCCTGCTCGGGCTGCGCGTGCCGGCAGGTCGCCCGCAGGGCTGACCTACGCCGGCCCCTCGAGCAGGTCGTCGATCCGCTGCACCTTCGCGCGCAGCTGGTCGGTGACGCCGGGGCGGATGTCGGCCTTCAGCACGAGCGAGACGCGCGGCGACCGCGCTGCGACCGCCTCGACGGCGCGTTTGACGACGTCCATCACCTCGTCCCACTCGCCCTCGACGTTGGTGAACATCGCGTTGGTCTCGTGCGGGAGGCCGGACTCGCGCACGATGCGCACCGCGTCCGCCACCGCCTCCGCGACACCGCCGGTCGGACCGGTCACCGCGGGGCTGATGCTGAATGCGACGATCACCACTCGATGGTGCCATCCGAACGACCGGCTGCCGTGCAGGTCGTCCGGCAGGTCCGAGGGACATCTGCAGTTGCATCACGTCCTGACGTGCAGGAATTGCGGATGTCGCGCCGTCGCCGTCGGTCGGCCTCGGCTACGTCGAGCGCTCCAGCAGTCCGCGCGCGAACGCGGCCTGGCCGACGTGCTGCAGGCAGTCCTCGAGCACGCTGACCAGCCGTACGCCGAGGGTGACCGGCGGGTCCCACGACCGGTCGACGACGCGGTCGAGATCCTCGGCGGTGACGCCGCTCAGCAGCTCGATCGTCCGGTCCTGCACCGCCCGCGCGTAGCCGGTCAGCAGGGCGGCGTCGGCCTGCACGGCAGCGACCTGATCGCTGCGGTGGCCGTAGCCGATGTCGTGCTCGTCGAACGGCAGCGCGAAGCGCTCGGCCCACCCGTCGGCGGTGTACCGCTGATCGGTGCCGAACGCCTTCGCGACGTGGTCGTCCTGCACCCGGGTGAGGTGCCAGACCAGCCAGCCGATGCTGTTCGCGTCAGGGTCGAGCCGGGCACTCAGCTGCTCGGGGGACAGCCCCTCGACGGCGGCAGGCACGGTGTGGGAGAGGCGGCCGAACGCCTCGACGAGCAGGTCGGCAGGCGTCATGTCGGGTCTCCTCCGGTCGGTGCGGATCGCGCGGTCAGCAGAGCCGGAACTCCGCGGCGTACCGCAACGTCACCTCGTAGGCCGCCATGAGGTCGGGGACGAACTCGTTCGCCGCGGCGGCCGACCACAGGTCGCAGTACATCTGGTCGGTGCGCAGCGCCGGCGTCGTCCGCCACACCACGACGGTCGGCTCGTCGGACGCCCCCCACATCTGGTGCGGCGTCCCGCGCAGGACGTCGAGCACCTCGCCGGGCAGCACGTCGCTCTCGTCGTCGCCGACGACCGCGTGCAGCACCCCGCTGATCACGGTGAAGTGCTCGTCCTGCGCCGGGTGCAGGTGTCGCGGCGGTGTGCGCGAGTGCGGGGGATAGGTCTGCTCGACCTCGACCCACGCCCCGCCGGTCGACGCCGCCGTGGCGCGGAACACCGTGCGCGTGCCGGTGGTCGGGTTGATCAGCTCCCGCCCGACGAACGGTGTGACGGCGTGCTGGTCGGTGATGGTCACGCTCTCCCCCCCGGTGCCCGGAGCCGCACTGTGCCGGTTCCGCCCGACCTGCGCCAGTGGGTGGGCGTCACGTCCCGATCTGTCCCACCGGACGGGTGACGTCGGCGACGGCGTCCGCAGCGCGCTGCACCCGAGGGCGCAGCGCCCGGTAGCGCGCGGCGTCGTCCGGCTGCGGCTCGACGACGTGCGCGACCTGCACGAGCGACGCGACGTCGTCCAGGTCGGCGATCCCGCCGACCGCGTGCCACCCGAGCAGCGCAGCCCCGAGCGCCGTCCCGGCCGACGGCTCGCACACGTGCACCGGGACGGCGAGTGCCGAGGCGAGCGTCGCCGGCCACACCGGATGCTCGAGCGCGCCGCCGGTCGCGCGGACCGCGTGCACGGGCAACCCGACGTCCTGGAGCGCGTCGGCCACGAGCGCGAGCTGCTGGCAGGCCCCCTCCACGAGTGCACGCGCGAGATGCCCGCGGCCGTGCGACTGCCGCAGCCCGAGCAACGCACCGCTGACACCGTCGCGCCACTGCGGTGCCCGCTCGCCGAGCAGGTACGGCAGGCACAGCAGGCCGTCGCTGCCGGCAGGCACGGCACCCGCCTCGTCGAGCAGCTCGGCGACGTCGGCGGCACCGAGCGCCGAGACCGCCCACTTCAGGGCGGATCCGGCGTTGCTGACCGCCCCGCCGACGATCCACCTGTGCTCCGTCAGGACGTAGCGGAACAGCCGCGCGTCGTGCACCCGGGAGCGCACGACGGCACGCAGCGCACCGCTCGTCCCGAGCGAGACGGCGATGTCGCCGTCGCGGACCGCGCCGGTGCCCACGTTCGCCATCCCGCCGTCGCTCGCGCCGACGACGACGGGTAGCCCACGAGGCAGGCCCGGGACGTCCGCCGTCAAAGGCAGGGCGGTCGTCGTCGTGACCACGTCGGCGAGCTGGCTCGCGCGCACGCCCGCCAGCCCTAGCGCCTCCTCGTCCCATGCCACGTCGCCGCGCAGCCCGGTCGCTGAGGCCGACGACGCGTCGACGACGTCCGGCCGCCCGCACAGCGCCGCCAGCTGCAGCTCCTTCACACCGCCCCAGCGCGGGACGCGCCGGACGTGCTCGCCGTCGGAGGCCGACAGCCGGGCCAGCTTCACCAGCGGCGACATCGCGTGCACCGGCGTGCCCGTCCGCTCGTGCAGACCCGGCGCGCGTTCGCGCACCTGCGCGGCGTGTCCCTCGGCGCTCGTGTCCGCCCACGTCAGCAGCGGTCCCTGCGGCACGCCGTCGGCATCGAGAGGGACCAGCCCGTGCATCGCGGCGCTGAGCGAGACGCCCACGACGGGGTCGCCCCGGCGGGCGGCGCAGGCTGCGATCTCGGTCAGCGCCGCGACGCAGTCGCGCTGCACCTGGCGCGCGTCGAGCTCGGTCGGCGTCTGCGCCGACTGCGCCACCTGCACGACGTCGCGCACCTGCCCGTCGACGCCGGCGGTGACCGCCTTCGTCGCGGTCGTGCCGCTGTCGAGCCCGACGACGACGTCCACCGTGCCTCCGAACCGATGAGTGCGCGACCTGCCCGTCGTCGTTACTGTCCGGACGGGGGTGCCGCCATGCCGGGTGTGCGAGTGCTGGTCGGGACGCGCAAGGGCGCGTTCGTGCTCACGAGCGACGAGGGTCGAAAGAGGTGGACGGTCGACGGCCCGCACTTCGCGGGCTGGGAGATGTACCACCTCAAGGGGTCGCCGGTGGACCCTGACCGCATCTGGGCCTCGCAGACCAGCGCGTGGTTCGGCCAGGTCGTGCACCGCTCCGACGACGGCGGCCGCAGCTGGCGCACCGTCGGCAACGACTTCCGCTACGAGGGCGACGTCGGCACGCACCAGTGGTACGACGGCACGCCGCACCCGTGGGAGTTCGCGCGGGTGTGGCACCTCGAGCCGTCGCTGACCGACCGCGACACCGTGTTCGCCGGCGTCGAGGACGCCGCGCTGTTCACGAGCACCGACGCCGGCGAGAGCTGGTCGGAGCTGAACGGGCTGCGCGGCCACGGCACCGGGTCGCAGTGGCAGCCCGGCGCCGGTGGCATGTGCCTGCACACGGTGCTGCTGCACCCGACCGACGAGAAGCGGATGTGGGTCGCGATCAGCGCCGCGGGCGCCTTCCGCACCCACGACGGCGGCGCGTCGTGGCAGCCGGTCAACAAGGGTCTTCGCTCGGGCGAGATCCCGGACCAGGACTCCGAGGTCGGCCACTGCGTGCACCGGATCGCCCTGCACCCGAGCCGCCCCGACGTGCTGTTCATGCAGAAGCACTGGGACGTCATGCGCAGCGACGACGGCGGCGACTCGTGGCACGAGGTGAGCGGTGACCTGCCGAGCGACTTCGGCTTCCCGATCGAGGTGCACGCGCACGAGCCGGACACCGTCTACGTCGTGCCGATCACGAGCGACTCGCTGCACTACCCGCCGGACGGCCGGCTGCGCGTCTACCGCAGCCGCACCGGCGGCGGCGAGTGGGAGCCGCTGACGACCGGGCTGCCGCAGGAGCACTGCTACGTCAACGTGCTGCGTGACGCGATGAGCGTCGACCGGCTCGACGAGTGCGGCGTCTACTTCGGCACGACCGGCGGTTCGGTCTACTGCTCGCCCGACGGTGGCGACAGCTGGACCGAGGTCGTGCGCGACCTGCCCGCCGTCCTGTCCGTCGAGGCGCAGACTCTCCCGTGATCAGGGTCGTGCTGCCCTACCACCTGCGCGCGCTCGCGAAGGTGGACGGCGAGGTCGTCGTCGACGCGCAGCCGCCGACGGCGCGCGCAGTGCTCGACGCGCTCGAGGCCGAGCACCCCGCGCTGCGTGGCACGATCCGCGACCCAGCGACCGGCAGGCGTCGCGCGTTCGTCCGCTTGTTCGCCTGCGAGGAGGACCTGTCGCACGAGGACCTCGACGCGCCGCTGCCCGACGCCGTCGCGCGCGGCGACGAGCCGCTGCTCGTCGTCGGCGCGATGGCGGGCGGCTGAGCTCAGACCGTCTCGGGGACCCGCAACCGCGCGATCGGCAGCTCGAACTCGCACACGTCGAGCAGCTGGGCGCCGAGGTGCTCGACCGACGCCGTCCGCAGCTGGCTCGCCGGCTTGCGCGTCGCGGCGAGCATCTCGGCGCTCTCGTACACGACCGCGAGCGCACCCGTCCCGCTGGCGCGGTCGACGAGCAGCGACGCGCTGCAGAACCCCGGCAGGTCCTCGATCTGCGGCAGCGTGCCGACGCGGAAGACGTAGAGCTGCTGGTCGATCTGCGAGGGCGCGACGCGGGTCCACGTCACGCGCGCCCGGGCGTCCGCGGGCACGGGCTGCACGCGGTGCAGTACGGCGATCTCCCACTCGCGCACCTCGGGCCGGCTGTGGAACAGCTGCTGGACCCGGTCGCGGTAGGGGGCGACGGCCGTCTCGGTCGCCCGCATGGCGTCGAGCGACTGCCAGGCGCTGGTGGCGATGCAGCTGCCGGTGTCGCGGTCGACGAGCAGCGACATGCCGGTGCAGCCGGGCAGCTGCTCGATGGCCGGCACGACGTCGTCGCGCAGCAGGGCGATGGCGGCGTCCACGGCCTCGGGCTTGCCGCGGAAGGTGGTCGAGCGTGCGTGCATGTGGGCACCTCCCGGAAGGGCGGCGCGCCCGGGCGGCGGCGCCGCACCCGCACCGTCCACCTCCTCGGTCAGCGGCGCAAGACCCGGTTCACCGCCTCGGCCGGCGACGCCACCTCGTCGCCCAGTGCCTCCGGTCCGGCCGACGACGTCACGTGCCACGAGCCGAGCACGACCACGGGGACACCGGTGCGCCGCGCGAGTGCCAGCTCGCTGAGGGTGCCCCAGCTGCCGCCCACGCCGATGACCGCGTCGCAGCACCGCACGAGCAGCCCGTTGCGCAGCTCCCCGAGGCCGGTGGGCAGCGCCACGGACACGTGTTGGTTCGCCGCCGCGCGGTCGGTACCGGGCAGCAACCCGACGGTCAGCCCGCCGGCGGCGACGGCGCCCTCGCACGCCGCGGCCATCACGCCGCCGAGCCCGCCGCACACCAGCACGGCACCGGCCTCGCCGAGCAGCCGGCCGACCTCGCGGGCCGCCTCGATGTCGTCCGGCGTCGCGCCGTCGCCCGGGCCGACCACGCCGACGTACCGCGTCCCCACGCGCGCATCGTCGCAGCAACCGGCTCGCCGGACACCGTGCGGGCGGCGGCGGGTCTTCTGCAGTTCCGACACGTCAGGACGTGACGGAACTGCAGATGTCGCGACGAACGGTCAGCCGAACAGCCCCTGCTCGCGCAGCCACTGCTCCGTGCGCGCCATCCCCTCGTCCAGCTCGACCGTCGGCACCCAGCCGAGCACCCGCTCCGCCTTCGCGCGCGAGTAGCCGCCGGTGCGGGCGAGGTAGCGCATCGTGGCCGCGTTCACCTCCGACGGGCGCCCGCGCAGCCGCTCCGCCCGCCCGACGACGCCGGCGAGCGCGAGTGCGACGGGGGTCGGCACGGTCCGAAGCGGCCGGCCGACCATCCGCGCGTAGTGGCCGAAGAACTCCGCGCAGGTGACGTCGCGCGGGCCGGTCAGCGTGAGCACCTGACCGACGGCGCGCTCGTCGGTGGCGGCGCGCACCAGCCCGTCGACGAGGTCGTCCACGTACACCGGGGTGAACACCCCTCGACCGTGCGCGGGGAGCACGAGCTGACCCGCCTTCGCCGCCTCGAGCGGCAGCAGGGTCCAGGGGCGTGAGCCGGGTCCGTACACGTCGCCCGGCCGCACGACGGTCGCGGCCACCTCGCCGGCCGCGTGCGCCTGGAGCACCACCTGCTCCGACGCGACCTTGGTGTCGACGTAGGCGTTGCCGTCCGGGCGTACCGGCCACGTCTCGTCGGCGCCGTCGGGGTAGCCGCTGTCCCCGAAGGCGCGCACCGACGACAGGTGGAGAAACCGGCGGGCGCCGGCGCGCGCCGCGGCGTCGAGCACCCGCCGGGTGCCGAGCACGTTCGTGCGCCACTGCTCGTCCGCGCCGACGGCGTTGCTGACGACGGCGGCGGTGTGCACGACGACGTCGCACCCGTCCACCGCCGACTGCCACGGACCGCGCACGGTGACGTCCCCCGCGACGACGCCGTCCGCGGCGACGCGGTCGACACCGCGCACGGCGTGACCGTCCGCGCGCAGCCGTGCCGTCACCGCCCGGCCGAGGAAGCCGCTCGCACCCGTGACGAAGACCTGCAGCGTCACGCGCCGACGGCCCGCTGCTCGTACTCGCGCCGCGCGGCGAGGTCGCCGTCGCGCACGTTGTCCGGCATGAGCACGCGGTACATCAGGTCGCGGACGCGCTGCGGCGCGACGCCGTAGACGCGC
>JBKHYE010000099.1:0-13009 GCA_046565705.1 Actinomycetes bacterium | reverse complement strand
CCGACGTCGTGTGCCCGTGGTGCTACGTGGGGAAGCGGCGGTTCGAGGCAGCGCTGGCGCAGTTCCCGCACCGCGACGACATCGAGCTCGTGTGGCGCTCGTTCGAGCTCGATCCGCACGCGCCGGCCTCGCCCGAGCAGGGCGGCGGGTACGCCGAGCGGCTCGCTCGCAAGTACGGCGGCGGCCTGGCTCGCGCCCAGCAGATGATCGACACGATGACGGCCACTGCGGCAGCAGAGGGACTCGACTTCCGGTTCGACCTCGCCCGTCCCGGCAACACTTTCGACGCGCACCGGCTGCTGCACCTGGCGCTCGAGCGCGGCGTGCAGGACGCCGTCAAGGAGCGGCTCGACGCCGCGACCTTCGGCGAGGGGCTGCGGGTCAGCGACCACGAGTCTCTCGTCGCCGTCGTGGCGGAGGCCGGCCTCGACGCGGACGAGGCGCGGGCCGTCCTGGCCTCCGACCGCTACGCCGACGCCGTGCGCGCCGACGAGGCACGCGCCGCCGCCTACGGCATCAGCGGCGTGCCGTTCTTCGTCGTCGACGGGCGCTACGGGGTCTCGGGCGCGCAGCCGGCCGAGCTGCTGCTGCAGGTGCTCGAGACCGCCCACCGCGAAGGCCCGTTCCTGACCGTCACCGGCCACGGACCGGCGTGCGACGACGAGAGCTGCGCCGTCTGACACGCTGACCGCGTGGACGACACCGCGCTGACGATCCTCGTCGGCATCGCCATGCTCGTCGGTCTCGCCGGCGTCCTCGTCCCCGTGCTCCCCGGGACGTCGCTCATCCTCGTCGCCGGGCTCGGCTGGGCCCTGTTCGTCGCCGACGGCGGCGCGGTGCGGTGGGTCGTCGCCGGCGCGCTCGTGGTGCTGTTCGTCGTCGGCGCGGTGCTGAAGTACGCCCTGCCCGGCCGCCACATGAAGGGCCAGCTGCCGCGCCGCACGCTGGTGTACGGAGGGGTCGGGGCGGTCGTCGGCTTCGTCGTCCTGCCGCCGCTCGGGCTGCTCCTCGGGGGCGCGGTCGGCGTCTACGTCGGCGAGGTGCAGCGGCTCGGTGCCGGCAGCGAGGCGCGGCAGTCGACAGTGCGTGTGCTCAAGTCGGTCGGGCTCGGCGTGCTCGCCGAGCTCGTCGCCGCGGCGCTCATGGTCGGCACCTGGCTCGTCGGCGTGCTCGTCAGCTGAACGGACGCAGCTCGGGCCGCTTGGGCTGCCCGCCGTCGCCCGACGACTGCCCACGCACGCGGCGCACCACCCACGGCGCGAAGTGCGCCCGCAGCCAGCGCAGCTCGGCGACGGCGACGGCGTGCGGTGCGCGACGCGGCTCCGGCGAGAGCGGCTCCGCCCACGACGGGTCGGCGCCCGGCAGGTCCAGCGCGCACGCCAGCGCTGACGCGATCCGCTCGTGCCCGAGCGAGTTCGCGTGCAGCCGGTCGTCGCTCCACAGCCGCGGGTCCCCCGCCACCTCCGACGCACCGACGTCGACGACCACGACGCCCGTGCGCTCGGCGGCCTGCCGCACTGCGGCGTTGTAGGCGGCGATCCGCGGTGCCAGCCGCTTGGCGACCGGCATCACGCGCGACGGGTCGGGCACGGTGATGGTCAGCACGGTGGCGCCGGTGGCGCACAGCGCCGCGTACATCTGCTCGAGGTCGGCGACGACTGCGGCCAGGTCGAAGCGCGGGCGCAGCACGTCGTTGACGCCGGCGAACACGGTGGCGACGTCGGGCTGCAGCGCGATCGCCGCAGCCACCTGCTCCTCCTTGACGTGCCGCACGAGCCGGCCGCGCACCGCGAGGTTGGCGTAGTGCAGCCCGGGGTTCGCGGCGGCCAGGTGCTCCGCCAGCCGGTCGGCCCAGCCGCGGTAGCCGCCCGCGCCGTCGGGGTCGTCCAGGCCCTCGGTGGAGCTGTCTCCCAGCGCCACGTAGCGGGAGAAGGCTCTCGTCACGACAGGCAGTCTGCCGCCCGGCAGGATCGGCCCGTGCAGACCTCGCGAGCGCTCCGGACGGCACGACTGCTGTCGCTGCCCGCCGGTGCCGGCGCGCTCGCCGTCGAGGGCGCGGTCCGCCGGCTCGCCGGCCAGGACGCCGACCGCGTGCGCACGGACCTGCGCCGCCGCAACGCCGATCGCACGCGCCGCGTGCTCGGTGACCTGAAAGGCGGCGCGCTCAAGGCGGGGCAGCTGCTCAGCACCGTCGAAGCGCTGTTCCCGCAGGACCCGGAGGCGACGTGGCGCGAGGCGCTGGTCGGGCTGCAGGAGCAGAACGAGCCGCTGCCCTTCCGCGACGTGGAGCCGGTGCTGCGCGAGGAGCTCGGCGACTGGCCGTCACTCCTACCGCACCTCGACCGGCGAGCCGCTGCCGCGGCGTCGCTCGGGCAGGTGCACCGGGGCCGGTGGCGCGACGGCCGACCGGTCGCGGTGAAGCTGCAGTACCCCGGCGTGCGCGAGGCGCTGACCGCCGACGTGCGTGCGCTGTCGGCGGCGAGCCGGGCGGCCGCGCTCGTCGCGCGCGGCCTGAGCCTGCCGCCGCTGGTCGCGGAGATGCGCGACCGGCTGACGGAGGAGCTCGACTACGAGCACGAGGCCCGCACGCAGACCCGCTTCGCCGACGCCTACCGCGACGACCCGGACGTCGTCGTCCCGCGCGTCGTGCACGCGACGCCGCGCGTGCTCGTCATGGACTGGCTCGACGGCACGCCGCTCGCTGCGGTCGCGCGCACCGCAGAACAGGCCGAGCGCGACCGCGTGGGCGCCCTGTACCAGCGGTTCCTCGTCAGCGGCCCCGAGCGCGCCGGCGTCCTGCACACCGATCCGCACCCCGGCAACTTCCGCGTGCTCGACGACGGCCGGCTCGGCGTCCTCGACTTCGGGTCGTCGCTCGAGATGCCCGACGGGATGCCGCCCACCTTCGGCCGCCTCATCTCGGCGCTGCTGGGGGACGACGCCGACGAGGTGCTGCGCCGGCTGCGCGAGGAGGGGTTCGTTCGCGCCGGCGTGGACGTCGACGTCGACAAGCTCGTCGACTACATGTCGCCGTTCACCGAGCCGGCGCGGCACGAGCGGTTCCGCTTCACCCGCGTGTGGCTGCGGTCGGAGTTCGCGCGTGTCAACGACCCCCGCAACCCCGAGTTCGGCGTCGCGCTCAAGCTCGACCTGCCGGCCGAGCACCTGTTCACGCACCGGGTCTGGCTCGGACTGGTCGGTGTGCTGTGCCAGCTCGAGGCGGAGGTCGACGTCGCGCCGGTGCTGCGCCGGTGGCTGCCGGGCTTCGGCGCGTGACGATCAGCGGTCGACCGGCAGCCCGAGATCGCGGCCGGCGTCCCGCAGCTGCTGGCGCACCGACGGGTGCGCCGCGTTCTCGATCAGCTGGCGCGCCTGCTGCCCCTGGTCGCCGCCCCAGACCCGCGCCGTGCCCTGCTCGGTCACGATGTGCGAGTGCTGGAAGCTCGTCGCCGGTGCCTGCAGCGCCGGCACGACCGTCGACACACCGGCCTTCGGGTGCAGCGACGGCAGCGCGATGACCGCCTTGCCGCCGTAGGAGTGCAGCGCGCCGACGATGAAGTCGGTCTGGCCGCCGAAGCCGCTGTAGACCCGCCCCGGCCGGTCGGGACGGCGGGACGCGTTGGCCTGCGCGAACAGGTCGACCTGCAGCGCGGTGTTGATGCTCGTCATCTTGTGCTGCCGGGCGATCATCGCCGGGTCGTTCGTCGTCTCGGTGCGCAGCAGCCGCAGCCGCGGGTTTCCGTCGACCCACGCGTACAGCTCCTGCGAGCCGAACAGGAACGACGTCGTGATCGGGTGCGCGGGGTCGAGCGCGCCGGCGCGGTCCAGGGTGAGGACCCCGTCGCTGATCATCTCCGTCCAGATCTTCAGCGCGGTGCGGTCGGTGAGCGCCGCGAGGACGGCGTCCGGCACGCCGCCGATGCCCAGCTGGAGCGTCGCGCCGTGGCTGACGAGCTCGGCGACACGCGCCCCGATGGCCCTCGACGTGTCGTCGGGCGGTCGCGGCACCGGTGAGGTCAGCGGCTCGTCGACCTCGACGGCGAGGTCCACCTCGGACAGTCCGAGGACGCCGTCGCCGTAGGTGTAGGGCATCGACCGGTTCACCTGCGCGACGACGAGCCCGCCCCGCGCGCGCACCGCCTCGACCGCGGCCGGGAGGACGTTCACCTCCGTGCCCATGCTGACGGTGCCGTCGCGCGGCGCCGACACGTGCAGCACGACGACGTCGGGCACGCGCGTCGTCGAGAACAGCACCGGCACCATCGACAGCCGCGCGGGCACGTAGCGCAGCCGGGGCGAATCCCGCATGCCGGCGCCGACGAACGGCGTCTCGTAGACGACGCCGTCGCGGTCGGGCAGCCCGCGCGGCGCGTTGAGCACGAACAGGCGGTAGGACGGCAGCGCGTCGTCGAGCACCTTCAGCGCCTGCCACGGCACGGCGTGGTTGCCGGCTACGACGACGCGCGGGCCGTCGGCACCGGCGGGCGGCATCCCGGCGAGCGCCGTGGCGAGAGCGGAGGCGGTCAACGTGCGCACCGCGTCAGCATGGCCGAGGGGGATGCGGCAGGGTGGAGCCCCCCTGCCGAGCGAGGAGCCCGACGTGACGGGGCTGCCCGCCGCGCGGCTGCTGCGCCGCCGCTCGGACGACGACGAGCGGTTAGCGGGGGGCGCTGCGCCGCTCGGTGAGCAGGGCCGCCACGCGCTGCCGCGTCACGCCGAAGTGCGCGGCGATCGTCTCCTGGCTCAGCCCCTCGTCGTGCAACGCGCGCGCCTCGGCGCGGCGGAACGCGGACCCGGCGACGGACATCTCGTCGAGCAGCGTCGTGAGCAGCTCGACCATCAGCGGGTGGCCGCCTTCGGTGACGATCTCGGTGTAGGAGCGGCCCGCCGCGCGGCCGTCACGGAGCACCGAGGCGCGGGCGGACATCGCGTCGAGTGTCTTGCGGGCGTCGTCCATGGCGCCGCAGAGACGGTCGAGCGCGTCGAGCACGTCGTCGGACACCCGAGGACCGTAGGGCCGCACGCCGACCTGCCGCAATGGGGGTTGGCAACGGCCGTGACAGACACTGGGGCCGGTACCGGACGGCGCAGGAAGCCACGGGAGGCACGGGTGGGAGACGGCGACGGCTGGCTGCAGTGCGCCCTCGGCCACCGCCACTGGGGGGTGTTCGGCGCCGCCGGCCTGCTCGTCGTCACGCCCGCCCGCGAGGTGCTCCTGCAGCACCGGGCGCCGTGGAGCCACGGGGGCGACAGCTGGGGCGTGCCGGGCGGGGCGATGCACAGCGACGAGACGCCCGAGCAGGCGGCGCGGCGCGAGACCGCGGAGGAGACAGGCCTCGACGTCGGGCGGGTCGTGCTCCACGCCGAGCACGTCGACGACCACGTCACCTGGCGCTACACCACGCTCGTCGCGTCGGTCGACGCAGCGCTGCCGGTCACGCCCGAGCGCGAGAGCGTCGCGCTGCGGTGGGTGCCGCTCGACGAGGTCGAGGGGCTGCCGCTGCACCCGGCGTTCCGCACAGCGTGGCCGCGACTGTCGGCGCTGCTGCCGTGACGCCCACGCCCGGGCGCTGGCCGGTCGAGACCGGCACGGCGGAGCTGGTCGCCGACGCCGACTCCCCCGACGCCTGGCTGCTCTCGGTCGACGACGTGCCGCAGAGCCACGTCGACCTCGCCGACCCCACGCACCTGGAGTTCGAGTACGTGCGCCTGCTGGGTGACGTCGTCGACTGCGCGGCGCCCGAGGGCGCGCCCGTGGCAGTGGTGCACCTGGGCGGCGGCGGGTGCACCCTCGCGCGCTACGTGGCCGCGACGCGCCCGGGGTCGACGCAGGTGGTCGTCGAGGCGGACCCGGCGCTCGCGGCGCTGGTGCGGGAGCAGCTGGGAACACGAGGGTTCCGGCTCCGCGTCGGCGACGCGCGCCAGGAGTGCGCGCGGCTGACCGCGGGCGCGAGCGACCTCGTCGTCGCCGACGTGTTCGAGAGCTCGCAGCAGCCGGTGCACACCACGACGCTCGAGTGGCTGCAGGAGGTGCGCCGGCTGCTCAAGCCCGGCGGCGGCTACGCCGTCAACGTCGCGGACGGGCCGCCGCTGCCGTTCGCGCGGGCGCAGGTCGCCACGCTGCGTGCAGTGTTCGGGCACGTCGCGCTGCTGGCCGACCCTGCCGTGCTGCGCGGGCGCCGGTTCGCGAACCTCGTCCTCGTCGGGTCCGACGCGCCGCTCCCCCTCGACGGCCTCGTCCGCCGCGCGGGGCGTGCCGCCGGTCGCGCCCGCGTGGTCTCGGGCGACGACCTCGAGCGGTTCGCCGGCGGCGCCGTGCCGGTCACCGACGCGACGGCGCGTGAGGCGCCGCGTCCGCCGCCGGACCTGTTCCGCCACTGAGCTGCGACGGCTGTCGAGCCGCAGTGCCGATCAGGCGGCGGCGCTCTCGCGCACGACCGCCTGGACGACCTCCGACAGCTCGCCCGTGCGCACGAAGACGTCGCGCTGCCGCTGCGCCGACGTGCCGCGCGCGAGCAGCGCGTCGGCCAGCTCGCGGACCTCGTCCCAGTCGCCGAGCTCCTCGAGGTCGGGGCGCAGCCGGATGAGAGCGGCGTCGAGCAGCGCCGCGCCCTCGGCGAGCCCGCCGGCGCGGAGGTCGACCAGCTGGCCGGTGACGCCGAACCGCGCGGCCCGCCACCGCGCCGCGCGCACCAGCTCCGACCGCGGGCGCGCGAACGGGACGTCGCGCACCGCCTCGTCGGCCGCGACGCGCACCAGCGAGCGAACGAGGGCGGCCTGCAGCACGACGTCGTCGACGACGGGGCAGGTGTCGGCGATGCGGACCTCGACGGTCGGGAACCGCGTCGACAAGCGGGCGTCCCAGTACAGGTGACTGGCGTCGCGCACCATCCCCGTCGCGACGAGATCGGCCACCAGCCGGTCGTAGGTGGCGCGGTCGCCCACCAGCTGCGCCGTGCCCGTGACAGGGAAGCGGTTGAACCACTGCGTGCGGTAGCTCGCGTAGCTGGTGTCGACGCCCTCCCAGAACGGCGAGCTCCCGGACAGCGCGAGCAGCAGGTGCAGGTCGGGGCGGAGCCGGTCGAGCACGCGCACGCCGAGCTCGGCGTCCGGCTCGCCCGAGGACGACATGCCCACGTGCACGTGGCAGCCCGCGATGAGCTGCTGCAGGGCGAGCAGCCCGAGCCGCTCGTACACCTCGAGGTAGCGCTCGCCCTCGGTGAGCCGCTGCTCGAGCCAGCTGCCGGACGGGTGCGTGCCGCAGGCGAGCACCCGGCACCCGTGCGCCTCCGCCGCCTGGGCGGCGCCGCGGCGCAGCCGCACGAGCTGTCGCCGCACGTCGGCGAGCGACGTGCACACCGGCGTCGCGACCTCCAGCTGGCTGGTGCTGATCTCCGACTGCGCGTCGTCGCCGAGCAGGCCCTTGGCGGTCGCGACGACGGCCGGCGCGTCGGCCAGCCCGCCGGTCGTGGCGTCGACCAGGTGGTACTCCTCCTCGACGCCGACGGTGGCACCGACGGTGCCCGTCACCCGCCGCCCTCCCGCGCGGCGCGGAAGTCCGGTGCCCGCTTGCCGAGGAAGGCCGCGACGCCCTCGGCGTACTCCGGGCTCGTCCAGGACCGCTCGTAGACGCGCAGCACGTCGTCGTCCTCGTCGAGCCGGCCATGGACCGCGCGGTCGACCATCGCCTTGCCGCCGAGCAGTGACACCCGTGCGCGGGAGGCCATGGTGCGCGCCAGCTCGTACGCCCGGCGCTCGACGTCGGCCGGCGCGTGCAGCTCGTGCACCAGCCCGATGCGCAGCGCGGTGCCGGCGTCGAGCAGGTCACCGGTCAGGAGGATCCACCGCGCCCACGCCGGGCCGACGACCTCGACCAGCCGCGCCGTCGAGCCGAGGGCGTAGACGATGCCGAGCTTCGCCGGGGTCACGCCGAAGCGCGAACCCGTCTCGCACACCCGCAGGTCGCAGGCGACGGCGAGCTGCGTGCCGCCGCCGATCGCGAAGCCCTCGACGAGCGCGACGGTCGGCTTCGGGAAGGTGATGAGCGCCTGCTCCCCCGCGGCGACCGCCTCGCCGTAGCGGCGGGCGCCGTCGGGCTCCGCGCGCAGCGTCGTGAACTCCGCGATGTCGGCGCCCGCGCTGAACGGGCCGCCGGGCGTGCCCCGCAGCACGACGACGTCGACCGCGTCGTCGTCGGCGAGCACGGGCATGAGCCGCCCGAAGGCGTGCCACATCGCGTAGGTGACGGCGTTGTGCTTGTCGGGCCGGGTCAGCGCAATCGTCGCGATCCCGCCGTCGACCGAGACGGTCATCGAGCCGGCGGCGTCGCCGAGGGCGTCCTGCACGCGTACGTCCACGCGCGGTATCGAAGCAGGCTGCCGCCGCGGCCGTGCGCCCGCGGCCGGGTCAGCCGGGACCGCGGCCTGCGGTGGCGCTCGGCGGCGCGTCGAGCGAGATGGTGCTCTGCGTCGGGATGCCGAGCGCCAGGTTCATCCGCACCGTGTCGAGGTACTCCTCGAACGCGGTCACCTTGCCGGCGCGGACGGTCCAGACGTGCACGAACGGGATCTCGAAGGTGGGCCCGGCGGCCGTTCGTCCCGAGTGCGTCCCGAGGACGGCGACGACGTCGTCGTCGCCGATGAAGCGCGAGGGGGTCACGTTGAGCTCGGCGAAGTGCTCCGGGAGCCGGCTGAAGAAGGCACCCACTTCGCCCGGACCGGTGAACAGCCCGCCGAACGGGACGGTGTCGGGTGTGCTCCAGCGGATGCCGTCGTCGAACAGCGCCAGCACCGCCGGGATGTCCCGCCGGGCGAACGCCTCGTATCCGCCTCGGAGCAGCTCGACGGAGTCGGTCGAACGCTGGCCGGCGCCGTCCGTGCGGACGACCCGGCGAGGCGCGTACACCTCGTGTGCCTGGTGCACGACGGCCTCCGGCTGCACCGCCAGTCCGACCCTGGCCATGGCCGGCCCGAGCCGGTCACGACCGAACGCGTCGAACGCCTCCTCGCTCTCCCACGCGTCGACGTTGTGGCAGTCCTCGCCCTCCCACCAGCAGACGTGGGACAGGCCGCCCTCGGGCGGCGTGGTGAGCCACTGCGCTTCGGCGCGGACGGCGTCGTACTGCTGCTGGGTGATGCCGCGCAGGATCACCTCGACGGCTACGGACACGGCTGCCTCCTCCCGTACTGGCCCGTGCCACCGCCCCGGCCCGTGCCGCGCGGCGGCACCGTGACGGACCGACGGTCATCCCGCTGCGCGGACGACGCAATGGCCCGATCGGGCCAGCCCGGGTGTCGGGGCAGCGCTCACATCATCAGCGTCGCGGCCACCACGCCACCGAGCTCCCGGAGCCGCTGGAAGTCCGCAGCGGACGGCTGACCGACGACCTCGACGACGGGGGCCGCCCGACGCCAGCCCAGACCGGCCGCCAGCCTCTCGACGGAGGAGACCGCGCCTGTGACGTCGTTGTTGCCGTGGACGTACAGGCCGTAGGGCAGCCCGCGCTTCTCCCGGAGGCACGGGTAGTAGGCGTTGTCGAAGAACACCTTCATCGCGCCCGACATGTAGCCCATGTTCGCGGGCGTCCCGAGGACCAGCCCGTCGGCGGCCAGCACCTGCGCCGGTGATGCGGTGAGGGCTGCGGCGGTCACGACGTCCACGCCCTCGATCTCGTCGTCCCTGGCACCCAGGAGCACCGACTCGAGCATCTCGTCGAGCGTCGGCGACGCCGTGTGGTGGACGACCAGCAGCGTGGGCACGTGGCCAGTGTGCGCGAGCGCGATGAGCACCTCCGCCGCGACCACTGGCGAGGCGGCGGCGAGGAGGTCCAGTGCGGCTGGCTCAAGGACCGCTACGGCGTCTCGTGGCAGGTCGTGCCGGCCGGCATGGACAAGGTCTTCGGCGACGACGACCCCGCCCGCGCCGCGCGAGCCATGACCGCGATGCTCGGCATGAAGAAGATCGACATCGCGGCGCTCCGGCGCGCGGCCGACGGCGAGACCGTCACCGCGGACCTCAGCCCGTCGTCACGACGGTGATCAGCACCCCTGCGGCGTTGTAGAGCGCGTGCACCCCGATGGCCGGCCCGAGCCGGCCGGTGCGGCGGGTGAGCACGCACAGGACCAGCCCGAGCACGGTGATGACGACGACGACGTAGACGGCGCCGGCGGAGGCGCGCTGCACGTGCAGCAGCGCGAAGAACACCGTCGTGATGACGGCCGCGGGCCAGAACGGCAGCCGCGTCATCAGCCCCCGGAGGGCGACGCCTCGGAACAGCACCTCCTCGACCACCGGGGCGACGGTGACGGCGAGGACGGCGAACAGCAGCAGCACCCCGAGCGGCACGTCCTCCAGGAACCCGGTGTTCGTCTCGGGCTCCACGTCACGCAGCGCCGGCAGCGTGGTCAGCAGCGCGTACAGCAGCGACTGCGTCACCAGAAGCAGCACGGTCCAGCCCACGATCCTGCCGACGTCACGCCACTCCGGCAGCTCGACGCCGAGGGCCCGCGACCACCCGCCCGACTGCTGCGCCGCACGCCGTCCGGCCAGCACGGCGAGACCGCACATCACGGCCGACGCGACGGCCAGCGTCGCGGCGTCGGGCAGCCGCAAGCCGACCTGCACGGCCGCCGCGAGAGCCGCGGCGGCGAGCGGTACGGCGGCCATGGCGAGCAGCGCGTCGAGCACGCCCCAGGTGCGTCCGGGCTGGCTCCGGATCTCCGCCATGCGCGCGTCCAGCGGCGGAGACGGCATGCTTCGACGGTACGTGGCGTTGTCGTGGACGCCCGCCGACCAGGAAGGAGCTCCGGTGCTCGACCCGCGCGAGCTGTACTCGCTCGAGCCCCACCGCCCGTCGCTCGACGGCCTCGTGCTCGTGCAGGCGCTCGACGGGTTCATCGACGCCGGAGCGGCCAAGCGGCTGGCGCGCCAGCACCTGCTGCGCCGCGGCTCGCAGGTCATCGCCCGGTTCGACGCCGACCAGCTGCACGACTACCGTGCGCGGCGCCCGCTCATGGTGTTCGCGGAGGACCACTGGGAGAGCTACGACGAGCCGGAGCTCGCCGTCCACCTCGTCGAGGACGACGCCGGCACGCCGTTCCTGGTCCTCGCCGGTCCCGAGCCCGACGTCCAGTGGGAGCGGTTCGTCGCCGCGCTGCTGCTGCTCGTCGAGCAGCTCGGCGTGCGGATGTCGATCGGGCTGAACGCGATCCCGATGGCGGTGCCGCACACCCGGCCGGTCGGCGTCATCGCGCACGGCACGAAGCCCGAGCACGCCGCCGGACACGAACGCTGGGTGGGCACGGTGCACGTTCCGGGCACCGCCGGTCATCTGCTCGAGTACCGCATGGGCAAGGCCGGTCGGGAGGCCGCGGGGTTCGCCGTCGCCGTCCCGCACTACCTGTCCGAGACCGAGTACCCGGCGGCGGCCGTCGTGCTGCTCGAGAGCGTGGCGCACCTCGCCGGCCTGTCGGTGTCGACCGACGACCTCGTCGACGCCGCGCTCACCGCGCGGACCGCGCTCGACGAGCAGATCGCCGGCTCCCCCGAGGTGGCGGCGGTCGTGACGGCACTCGAGCAGCAGTACGACGCCTTCCAGGCCGGTCGTGAGCGCAGTCTGCTCGGCGGCGACGGCGACAACCTGCCGACCGCCGACGAGCTCGGCGCCGAGCTCGAGCGCTTCCTCGCTGAGCAGGGCCGGGAGGACCCGTCGGGGTGACGGTGCGGCTCGAGGGCTTCCACGCCGTCAAGCACGCGCTGCGATTCGCCCCCGCCCTCGTCGACACGGTGGAGGTCGAAGACCTCGACGCCGTGATGGCGCTGGCCGCCCGCCTCGCTCCCGACGTCGTCGAGCCGCTGCGCCGGCGCGCCGTGCCGGCCGACGTCGACCACCCCACCGGCGTGCAGGCACAGGCCCGCCGGCCGGGCGAGGACCGCACGGTGCTCGAGCGCAGGGCCGCACCGCTGCTCGTGCTCGAGCGGCCGCGGCACGCGGGCAATGCCGGCGCGGCCGTACGGGTCGCGGCCGCCGCCGGCGCGTCCGGGGTCGTGACGACGGGCGACCTCGACCCCTGGCACCCGGCCGTGCTGCGCGGCAGCGCCGGGCTGCACTACGCGCTGCCGGTGCTGCGCGCCGACCCGGCCGACGTCGTCGGCCCGCTCATGGTGCTCGACGCCGGCGGCGCACCGCTGACGCACCTGCCCGACGACGCCGTGCTCGTCGTCGGCAGCGAGCGCTCCGGGGTCGGCGCCGAGCTGCGGGAGCGCGCCGACGCCGTCGTCGCGCTGCCCATGCGGGCCGGGGTCAGCAGCCTGAACCTGGCGACCGCAGCGGCGGCCGCGCTCTACGCCTGGCGGCTGCGGCGCTGAGCGCTTGCCACAGCGGTCGTCACGGGGGGAGGCTGCGGGCCCCGCACGACCACGGAGGAAGCAGTGCACGCACGCGCGACGGTGGTGCTGGCGGACCTGGCGAAGGTCGACGACGTCATCGCCTTCGTCCGAGACGCGGTCGTGCCCCGGGTGAGGGCGCAGGCCGGCTCCCTCGGGCTGTCGATGAACGTGGACCGCGCGTCCGGTCGGTGCACCGTCACCACCGTGTGGGTCGACCGCGCGTCCATGCACGCCTCCGAGCGCGTGCTCTCGCCGCTGCGCGACGCCGCCAGCCGGATCGCCGGCGGACAGCCGGCGACCGAGGAGTACGAGCTCGCCGTGCTGCACCGTGAGCGGCAGGCCGAGCCCGGTTGCTGGGTCCGCAGCACCCGCGTGCGCCTCGACCCGGCGCAGGTCGACCGAGGGATCCGCACGTTCCGCGACCACAGCGTGCCCCAGATCCGCAACCTGCCGGGGTTCCGCAGCGCGCTCCTGCTCGTCGACCGGCGGACCGGTGCTGCGGTGGTGTCGGTGGTGTTCGACGACCGCGCCGCCCTGGACGCCTCGCGGGAGAGCGCCGCCGCCGTGCGGGCGGAGGCCAGCGAGCGCGCGCACGCCGACGTCACCGACGTCGTCGAGGCCG
>JBKHYE010000098.1:0-7517 GCA_046565705.1 Actinomycetes bacterium | reverse complement strand
CACTTGAGCATGTCGTGGTCCACACTGAGGCCAGCGGCCATCGCGATGTCTCCTTCGGTCTGAGCGGCTAACTCGTTTCGAAGGATCACGCGGTGGCCGTCTCAGTTCACGGCGCCACGCTGAGCGCTGTCGTCGTACACCACGCCCGGGGACTCAACTAACAAACGCGGCACGCCGTCTGTCTCTACGGATGAGGACCGCGCTGGAGAGGAGGTGACATGACCGGCGATGGAGCGGGGACTGATGACGATCGGCGAGGTCACCGCGCGGCTGCACGTCAGCGTCACCTTCCTGCGCCGGCTCGATGCCGCCGGTGTGGTCGCGCCTGCTCGGTCGCGTGGTGGTCACCGGCGGTACAGCGAGGCTGAGGTCCAGCGGGTACGCCGTGCCCTCACCCTGCTCGGCGAGGGCTTCCCGCTGACGACCCTTCCCCGGCTGGTCGCGCTGGAGCAGGAGGTCGCGCGGCTGCGCCGCGAGCAAGCGGCAGCCGGCCCGCTGCTCGCTCGGCCGCCGCAGCAGCGTGCGCGCGTGGTCGAGCTGCCGGACGCAGCCTGCGCGGAAGCCGCCGAACCTCACTGACAACCGGCAGCTCTGGTGGTTGTCCGCAGCGAGTGGCCACTCCTACGCTCGGGCGCAGCACCGCACGCGCCGACGGAGGCCGACGGCGTGGATGTCGCTCCGCACGGTCCGTGCGCCGAGCCACCCCGGGGTCCCGTGTCCAGTGCCGCTCGCCGTGGAACGGCGACCCGCCGCAGCGCGGTGCAGTGATGGCCGTCCACGCGGTGCACCGGGACGGGGTTCTCGTGCTGAGCGCCACCGGCGAGTGCGCCGACGTGCTCGGCCGCATGCAGCACCTGCTGCGCCACGTCGCGCGCGACGGCGCAGCCGTGGTCCTCGACCTCCGCGACGTGTCGCCGCCGCGGGTGCGAACGGACGGCGGCGGATCGAGCGCCGAGCACACGGCGCCGGGGCCCTGCGTCGTCGTGGCGCAGGGAGCCGAGGTGCACGCCGCCGCTGCCGCCGTCCTCACCGACCGCGAGGTCGCCGTGGCGACGACCGTGCAGGAGGCGGTCGACGTCGTGCGTGAGCGGCTCCGGTGACGCGCCGGCGCGAGCTGTCCGTGCTCGCTGGAGGTGCCGGCGGCGTCGCCGACGAGGTGTGGTCGCTGGAGTGCGTCACGTGCATGGTCGACGTCCGGGCGGCGACCCGGACTCGGCTGTCGACGGTGATGGCGGCGCACCACGCCGGTCACAGCTGCGCCGACCGCGTGACGGTGGACTACACCGTCACGACCGAGGTCGTCCGTCGGCGCCGCACGAGTCGGCCGCACCGCCTCCGGCTCGACCTGCCGAAGCAGATCCTTGCCGCCGCCTGCGCGGCGGGAACACCCGAGCGGTCCGTTGCGTCCTGACGAGCGAAGCCACGCAGTTGAGGGGGAAGGACGATGGTGGATCTCGACGCGGTGCTCGTGGAGTCGTTCCCGGCCAGCGACGCGACCGCCATGTGGACGTGGGACCCGCCGTCGCGCGACGGCGCCCTGCCCGCCCCGCACCCGCTCGATGACGGTGTGTGGGCTGTGCCGACGGCCCGGCACGGCGACCGGTTCGTGCTGGCGGTGGCCGCGCCAGGGAAGCCCGACGGCGAGGTCGTCACCTGACCGGCAGCGGTCAGCCCATGACGCTGAAGCTGCTGTCGCGGTTCACCGCGCGACGCCGGCTGTAGTGGCCGAGGTCGACGGCCAGGCCGCTGCGCCGGAGCACCACCTGCACCGGGTCGGCGTCGTGGTCGTGCCCGTCCTCACAGGCCCGCACCAGCTCGGCGAGCAGCCGGCCGACCACCGGCGCGTTCTTGAACTGGTTCCCGCTGGTGCCGGCCGCGATGTAGAAGCCGCCGAGCGACGTCCGGTCGTACACGGGGATCCAGTCGTCAGTGACGTCGTAGACGGCGGCGATGCCGCGGGACGCCTCCGGGACCGTCAGGCCGGGGATCCGCCGCGCGGCCCGGTACAGGTGGGCGGTGCGCACGGCGCGGGTCGGGTTGGGCGAGCAGTCGTCGGCGTCGTCGAGCCACTCGAGCGGGTCGCAGTCGGGCTCCGTGCCGCCGATGAGCAGGCTCCCGCCGGGAGCCCAGCGGACGTACGTCCCGAGGTCGAGATCGGCGACGAACGGCACCGGCCCCTCGGCCCCGAAGCCCGGCGGTGCCGGGACGTGCTGCACCTCCTGCCGCAGCGGTCGTGACCGGACGGCGACGTCGTCGAGCGCGCCGGCGAGCGCCGTGATCCGCTCCGCGTGCGCGCCCGCTGCGTTGACCACGACGGGAGCCGACACGACGTGCCCGTCGGCGAGCCGGACTCCCGTGACGCGGTCGCCGGAGCGGTCGACGCCGATGACGGGCGAGCGGAAGCGGAACACGGTGCCCTGCCGCTCCGCCGCGCGCGCCAGGTCGACGGTCGCCTGCTGGGGGTCGTCGACGTGCCCGGCGTCCGGCGTCCACACCGCCCCGACCTCGCCCTCGGCGTCGGCCCAGAACCCCTCGTCCTCGACCGGCTTCGGCGGCCAGTAGCGGCCGACGTCGAGCGCCGGGTAGTGCCGGCGCAGCGTGTCGGCGTCCCACCTCTCGTGAGGGACACCGGCACGGTCGAGGTGGCCGAGCACGCGCACGACGTCCTGCTCGGGCGACTCGATCAGCACGCCGCCGGTGCGCACGAACCTGGCCAGACCCTCGGCCGACGGCGCCTCGAGGTGGTCCTGCCAGGCGTCCCAGCCGTGCTTGCCCTCCCACGAGACCGCGACGCCGGTCCAGGTCGAGTACGTGAAGCGGACGATCGCCGACGACGCGCTCGTCGCGCCGGCACCCGGTGACGGCCCGCGGTCGACGACGACGACCCGCCGGCCGGCGCGCGCGAGCTCCAGCGCGATCGAGCACCCGATGACGCCGGCGCCGACGACGACGGCGTCGCAGGTGTCGCTCACCGGCTCACTGTGCCGCAGCGGTGCAGGGTCGGGCAGGTCTACTGTCCGCGTCGGGGGTGGTCGCCCGTGACCGAGTCGCGCAGCCGGCGTCCCGACGCCGTCACGGTCGCCGTCGCCGCGGTGGTCGTCGTCGCCGCCGTGGTGGTGCTGGCCTGGGGCGACCTGTCGGCCCTCGTCCCGGCCGGCGTACTCGGCTGGCTGGTGGTCCTCGGCGTCGTCGCCGCGGCGGTCGGCTGGACGGCGCTCGTGCGTCGGTTCGTCCGCTCGACGGCTGCTGCGGCCGTGCTCGCCGTCGTGCCGCTCATCGCCGTGCTGGCGTGGGCGATCGCACCGACGGTGGTCGACCGGGAGGTCGACGAGGGCCTCCTCGACGGCATCGCGATGGCCGAGCCGCGGTCCGACGAGACCCCGGCGACCGGTGAGACGCCCTCGTCGCCGGAGTCGCCGTCACGCGTCGCGAGCGGCGAGCTCCAGGGCGCCGACGGCCACAGCGCCACGGGGACGGCCGCGGTGTACGAGGCCGGCGGCACGACGTTCGTGCGGCTCGAGGACATCGAGACCGACGGCGCACCCGACGTCCGCGTGCTGCTCGTGCCCGGTGCCGGGCAGGAGGGGCCCGACGGCGGGCTCGACCTCGGCGCCCTGAAGGGCAACGTCGGCAGCAGCAACTACGAGGTGCCGGCGGGCACCGACGTCGGCGCCTACCGGTCCGTGCTGCTGTGGTGCCGGGCGTTCTCGACGCCGATCGGCGTCGCGACGCTCACGTCCTGACGCCGGCCCGCCCTCGCCCCGTGCCCTCGGTGAGGTGGTCGAGCAGCGGGCGGACGCGGTAGGGCACCGGGGTCGTCAGCGCCACGACCGTCGTCGTGCGCACCACGCCGGGCACGGCCAGCAGCTCCTGGATCAGCAGCTGCAGCCGCGAGTGGCTCTCGGCGGCGATCCGCACCACGAGGTCGGCGTCGCCGGTCGTGGTGTGCGCCTCGAGCACGTGCGGCATGTCCGCCAGCGCCGCGACGGCGTCGTCCAGCGCACCCTGCGACAGCCCGATGCTCACGAACGCGAGCACCGGCAGCCCGAGGCTCTCGAGGTCCAGCTGCAGGCCGAACCCGCGCACCCGCCCGGACCCCTGGAGCCGCGACAGCCGCGCGTGAACGGTGTTCCGCGTCGTGCCCAGGTGCTCCGCGAGCTCGACGACGCCGCGGCGCGGGTCCTCCTCGAGCAGCCCGAGGAGCGCGGCGTCGAGCCGGTCCAGCGCCCCCAGGCCCGGCGACGAGGTGGTCACGACGACCAGCTCGTCACCCGAGGAACGCACCGCAGCTGCGCAGGATGACAAGAAGAACCGGTGAACATGGACGCACGGTACAGCGACACGACAAGGTGCTTGCTTCTGCGCTCACCTCAGGGCCCAACTGGAGGCACACCGTGACGCTCACCCCGGACACCACCGGCCGCACGGCGTCCCCTGTGGCCGACCCCACACCGACCTACGACCTCGCCGACCGCTACCGGCCCGGCGGTCGCCGCGTCCTGCTCACCGGCGTGCAGGCCGTCACCCGGCTGCTCGTCGAGCAGCAGCAGCGCGACGCGCGCGCCGGGAGGCGGGTCGCGCACCTGGTCAGCGGCTACCCCGGCTCGCCGCTCGGCGGCCTGGACAAGCTGCTCGGGTCGCTGCCGCACCTGCGCACCGACCACGACGTCCACCTGGTACCCGGCCTCAACGAGGAGCTCGGGGCCACGGCCGTCTGGGGCTCGCAGCTGGACCTGCCCGGCGGCAAGGACGTCGACGGCGTCGTCGGCATCTGGTACGGCAAGGGCCCCGGCGTCGACCGCGCCTGCGACGCCATCCGGCACGGCAACGTCTACGGCGCGAACCCCGACGGCGGTGTGCTCGTGCTCGCCGGCGACGACCCCGGCGCCAAGAGCTCGTCGCTGCCGTGCGTCTCCGAGCGGACGCTCGCCTCGCTGCAGATGCCGGTGGTCGCCCCGCGCAACGCCGAGGAGCTCGTCAGCTTCGGCCTGCACGGCGTCGCGCTGTCGCGGCTGTCGGGCTGCTGGACCGGCGTGAAGGTCGTCGCCGACGTCGCCGACGGGCTGTTCACCGTCGACCGCGACTTCGCCGACGTGCAGATCTCCGTGCCCGAGCTCGAGTGGGAGGGCCGGCCCTGGCGCTACGCGCAGCGCGTGTTCGCCTCGCCGCCCAACTCGCTGTTCGCCGAGCAGGACCTCTTCGGCCCGCGCTGGGCCGCCGTCGAGGCCTACCGCGACGCCAACGACCTCGACACCGTCGAGGTCGACACTCCCGACGCCTGGCTCGCGATCGTCGCCGCCGGCACCGCGTACGACGCCGTGCGGCAGGCCCTGCGCGAGCTCGGCATGGACGACGCCGCCGTGTCGCGCGCCGGCGTGCGGCTGCTGCGCGTCGGGATGCCGTTCCCGCTGTCAGGGCCGAAGGTGCGCCGGGCGGCCCGCGGCGTGCGCGACGTGCTCGTCGTCGAGGAGAAGGTGCCCTTCGTCGAGGAGCAGGTGAAGACGGCGCTGTACGCCGTCGGTGCTCCGCGGGTGTTCGGCAAGCTCGACGACCGCGGCCGCCGTCTCGTGCCGGCCGACGGCCAGCTCACCGCCGACCGGCTGGTCCCCGTGCTGCGGCAGGTGCTCGGGCAGGAGGTCGTGCTGCCCGACGCGCCGGCGCGCCCGCGCACGCAGCTGTCGCTGACGCCGGTGTCGAGCGCCAAGCGCACTCCGTACTTCTGCTCCGGCTGCCCGCACAACCGCTCCACGGTCGTGCCGGAGGGCTCGCTGTCCGGCGGCGGCATCGGCTGCCACGCGCTGGTGACGATGGCCGGTCGCGAGAGCGCGCAGGTCACCGGGCTGACGCAGATGGGCGGCGAGGGCGTGCAGTGGATCGGCCAGGCGCCCTTCGCGCGAGACCACACGCACATCTTCCAGAACGTCGGTGACGGCACGTACTTCCACAGCGGTCAGCTCGCGTTGCAGGCGTGCATCGCGGCCGGCGTCACGATGACCTACAAGATCCTCTACAACAGCGCCGTCGCGATGACCGGCGCGCAGGACGCGCAGGGCGCGCTGACCGTGCCGCAGCTGACGCACAAGCTCGTGGCGGAGGGCGTCAAGCGCGTCGTCGTCGTCGCGGACGACGTCAAGAAGTACGGCCGGCGCGCGCGCTTCGCCAAGGGCGTCGAGGTGCGGCACCGTGACGACCTCGACGCCGTGCAGCGCGAGCTGCGCGAGGTCCCCGGCGTCACCGTCATCGTCTACGACCAGCACTGCGCCGCGGAGGCACGGCGGCTGCGCAAGAGGGGCAGGATGCCGGTGCGGACGCAGCGCGTCGTCATCGACGAGCAGGTCTGCGAGGGCTGTGGCGACTGCGGGCAGAAGTCCAACTGCCTGTCCGTGCAGCCGGTCGAGACCGAGTTCGGCCGCAAGACGCGCATCGACCAGACGTCGTGCAACACCGACTACTCCTGCCTCGACGGCGACTGCCCGTCGTTCCTCACCGTCGAGGTGGCGAGCGGCAAGCCCGAGCGTCGCGAGGTCCCGGCCCCGCCCGCGGTCGCGGACCCGGTGCTGCCGGCGGTCGGCACCGGCTTCGACGTGCTCATGGCCGGCATCGGCGGGACGGGCATCGTCACGGTGAACCAGGTGCTCGCGACCGCCGCGCTGCTCGACGGGCTGACGCCGGTCGGCCTCGACCAGACCGGCCTGTCGCAGAAGGCCGGCCCCGTCACCTCGCACCTGCGCCTGGGCACCAGCAGCGCACCGGTCAACCGCCTGTCCCCCGGCACGGCCGGCTGCGTGCTCGCCTTCGACCTCCTGGTCGCGAGCGACGCCAAGCATCTGACGCTGTCCTCGCCGGCGCGCACGGTGACCGTCGCCTCCACGTCGGTCACCCCGACCGGTGACGAGGTCTACGACCCGGGCGCCGCGCACCCGAACGGCACCCAGCTGCTGCAGGCCCTCGAGCAGGCCAGCCGCGCGCTGCACACGATGGACGCGCTGGGCGACGCCGAGGTGCTGCTCGGCTCGACGGCGTCGGCCAACCTGCTGCTCGTCGGCGCGGCCTACCAGGCCGGTGCGCTCCCCGTCAGCGCCGCGGCGATCGAGCGGGCGCTCGAGATCAACGGCGTCGCCGTGCAGGCCAACATCACCGCGTTCCGCTGGGGCCGCGTCGCCGTCGCCGACCCGGTCGCGTACCGCGACGCCGTCCGCCCCGCAGCCGCCGCGACGGCGACGGCGTCCGCGCTCGCCGCCCGCGCCGCCGAGCTGCTCGGCGGCACGCCGCTCGCCGGCGAGACTCACCGCCTGGCGCTCGTGCGCACCGAGTCGCTGCTGGCGTGGCAGGGCGAGAAGGTGGCGCGCCGCTACCTCGACGTCGTCGTCCGGGCCTGGCAGGCCGAGCGTGCCGTCGGCGAGCGCACGGAGTACTCGCAGGCCGTCACGCGCGGCGTCCACCACGTCACCGCCTACAAGGACGAGTACGAGGTCGCGCGGCTGCTCTCGCGGCCGGAGCTGCTCGACGAGGTGCGG
>JBKHYE010000097.1:0-22577 GCA_046565705.1 Actinomycetes bacterium | reverse complement strand
CCCGCCGACGCCATCTACGTGCAGGGCGCCGACAACACGCCCGAGGCGCGTTTCAGCCCCGGAGAGCGCTACGGCGAGATCTACCAGATCAACTACCTGCGCTGCATCCTGTGCGGCCTGTGCATCGAGGCCTGCCCGACGCGTGCGTTGACGATGACCAACGAGTACGAGCTCGCCGACGACAGCCGGCACGACCTCATCTTCACCAAGGAGCAGCTGCTGGCCCCGCTGCTGCCCGGCATGGAGCAGCCGCCGCACCCGATGCGCCTCGGCGACAGCGACACCGACTACTACCTCGGCGCGGGCAACCGCGTCTCGCCGGTCGGCGGCGACCCGACGTCGGAGGGGCGGCTGAACCCCGACGACACGCGCGCCGCCGTCGGCAACAGCCCGACGACAGGAGACACGCCGTGACGCCGGAGCCGGTGCTCCTCGCCGCCATGTCGACGGGCGAGACCGTGGCCTTCTGGGTGCTCGGCCCGCTGGCCGCGGTCGCCGCCGTCGCCATGGTCGTCTCGCGCAAGGCCGTGCACTCCGCGCTGTTCCTCGCCGCGGTCATGCTCTGCCTGGCCGGCCTGTACGCGATGCAGGAGGCGCCGTTCCTGGCCGCCGCACAGGTCATCGTCTACACCGGCGCGGTCCTCATGCTGTTCCTGTTCGTGCTGATGCTCGTCGGCGTCGACTCGAGTGACTCCCTCGTCGAGACGCTGCGCGGCCAGCGCGTCGCTGCGGTGCTCGTCGGCCTGGTCTTCGTCGTGCTGGTGACCGGCGCGGTGTACCGCGCGACGGCGGATCTGCAGGGCGTCGGGCTCGCGCAGGCGCAGCCCGACGGCAACGTGCAGGCGCTGGCGAGGCTGCTGTTCACCAAGTACGTCTTCGCGTTCGAGGCGACCGCCGCGCTGCTCATCACCGCCTCGCTGGGCGCGATGGTGCTGGCGCACAAGGAGCGCCAGGGGCCGAAGCTGTCGCAGCGTGAGATGGCCAAGCGCCGCTTCACCGAGCGCGACCCGCACCCCCTGCCCGGTCCCGGCGTCTACGCCGGCCACCACAGCAACGCCACGCCGGCGCTGCTGCCCGACGGCTCCGAGGCGCCCGGCAGCGTCAGCCCGTCGCTGGAGAAGGCACCCCCCGGCTCCGAGGGGACGGTGGTCCAGTCGTGAGCGGAACCTGCGGGCGGTGCCCCGCGACGCAGGAGCGGGTGCGCCGGCAGCTGGTGGAGCGAGCGAAGGAGGTACGGCCGTGAGCGAGAGCTACTACCTCGTCCTCGCGGCATTCCTGTTCACCGTCGGCGGCGTCGGCGTGCTCGTGCGCCGCAACGCGATCATCGTGTTCATGTGCGTCGAGCTCATGCTCAACGCCTGCAACCTCACCCTGGTCACCTTTAGCCGCATCCACGGCCAGCTCGACGGCCAGGTCATGGCGTTCTTCGTCATGGTCGTGGCCGCCGCGGAGGTCGTCGTGGGGCTCGCGATCATCATGGCCATCTTCCGCACCCGCCGGTCGGCGTCCGTCGACGACGTCAACCTGCTCAAGTACTAGGGACGACGACCAGTGCTGCTCGCCAGTCCTGCCCTGACCGTCACCGATCCTCTGGCTGTGGGCGCGCCGGGCCAGTACGCCGCCGCGTCCGGCACGCTCGACCTGCTGTGGCTGCTCATCGCACTGCCGCTGGCCGGTGCCGCGGTGCTGCTGCTCGGCGGTCGCCGGAACGACGAGTGGGGGCCGTTCCTCGCGATCGGCACGTGCCTCGCGTCGTTCCTGCTCGCGCTCGTGTCGTTCTTCGAGCTGCGCGGGCTCGAGGACCGCGCGGTCACCCAGCGGCTGTTCACGTTCCTTCCGGTCAACGGCCTCCAGGTCGACGCCGGGCTGCTGTTCGACCCGCTGTCCGCGGCGTTCGTGCTCCTCATCACCGGCGTCGGGCTGCTCATCCACATCTACTCGCTGGGATACATGGAGCACGACCCGCGCCAGCGGCTGTTCTTCGCCTACCTGAACCTGTTCGTCGCCGCGATGCTGCTGCTGGTGCTGGTCGACAGCTTCCTGCTGCTCTACGTCGGCTGGGAGGGCGTCGGCCTCGCCAGCTACCTGCTCATCTCGTTCTGGTTCTACAAGCCGGCCGCGGCGACCGCCGCCAAGAAGGCGTTCATCATGAACCGGGTCGGCGACGTCGGCCTGGCGCTCGCGATCTTCCTCATGTTCGCCGCGCTCGGCACGACGTCGTTCGCCGGCGTCTTCAGCCAGGCGGAGCTGCTCGGCGCCGGCACGGCGACCGCGATCGGCCTGCTGCTCCTGCTCGGCGCGTGCGGCAAGAGCGGCCAGTTCCCGCTGCAGGCGTGGCTCCCCGACGCCATGGAGGGCCCGACCCCGGTGTCGGCGCTCATCCACGCCGCCACGATGGTCACCGCCGGCGTGTACCTCATCGCCCGGTCGACGCCGATCTTCGACGTCACCGAGACGGCGCGCACGGCGGTCGTCGTCATCGGCGCGATCACGCTGATGATCGGCGCGATCATCGGGTGTGTCTACGACGACATCAAGAAGGTGCTCGCGTACTCGACGGTCAGCCAGATCGGCTACATGTTCCTGGCCGTCGGCATCCCGGGCGCGGGCGCGGTCGCCATCCTGCACCTGCTCACCCACGGCTTCTTCAAGGCCGCGCTGTTCCTGTCGGCCGGCTCGGTCATGCACGGCATGAACGATCAGGTCGACATGCGCCGCTTCGGCGGGCTGCGCACCGTCATGCCGATCACGTTCGGCGTGATGGCGGTCAGCTGGGCCGCGATCATCGGCCTCTTCCCGTTCGCCGGCTTCTGGTCCAAGGACCTCGTGATCGAGCAGGCCTTCGACCAGCGCGGGTGGCTCGGCATCACGACCGGAACGCTGGCGCTGCTGGCGGCCGGGCTGACGGCCTTCTACATGACGCGCCTGATGCTCATGACGTTCTTCGGCGAGCGCCGGTGGACGCCGGACGTGCACCCGCACGAGTCGCCGTCGGTGATGACCGTGCCCATGGTGCTGCTCGGCGTCGGCTCGGTCGTCAGCGGCTTCGTGCTGCTGCACGTCGTCGACATCGAGGGCTGGCTCGAGCCGGTGCTCGGCCACCCGGAGGAGGACCACCTCATCGCACCGATCGTCATCAGCTTCCTGACGACGGCGATCGTCGCGGTCGGTGCGTTCGTCGCGTGGTCGGTGTACGGCAAGAAGCCGGTGCCCGTCACGCCGCCCGTCGCCGTCAGCCCCGTCACGACCGCGGCCCGCAAGAACCTCTACGCCGACTCGTTCAACGAGAGCGTGCTCATGCGACCCGGCCAGTACCTGACCCGCGCGCTGGTGTTCGTCGACAACCGCGGCATCGACGGCGCGGTGCACGGCCTCGCGGCCGGCATCGGCGGCAGCTCGGGCCGGCTGCGGCGCTGGCAGAACGGCTTCGTCCGGTCGTACGCCCTGTCCATCTTCGGCGGCGCCGCCCTGGTCGTCGCCGCCCTGCTGTTCGTGAGGCTCTGACATGAGCTGGCTGACCGTCCTCGGGATCCTGCCGCTGGTCGGCGCCGGCGTCATCGCCGCGCTGCCGGCCGCCCGTCCGGTGCTGGCCAAGCAGGTCGCGCTCGCCACGTCGCTCGTCGTGCTCGCCGTGACGATCGGCGTCTGCGCCGCCTTCGACCCCCAGGGCGACCGGTTCCAGTTCACGCAGGCCAACGACTGGATCCCGGCCTTCGGCATCCAGTACGCCGTCGGCGTCGACGGCATCGCGCTCGTGCTCATCGCCCTGGTGGCCGTGCTGGTGCCGGTCGTGGTGCTCGCGAGCTGGCACGACGCCGACGACCTGCCGGTCAGCGGCCTGGCGACCGGCTCCACGGCCGGCACCGCGGACGGCACACCGGTGCCCGCCCGCCGCCGCAGCGTCAAGACCTTCTTCGCGCTGCTGCTCGTGCTCGAGACGATGATGATCGGCGTCTTCGCCGCGACCGACGTCTTCCTGTTCTACGTCTTCTTCGAGGCGATGCTCATCCCGATGTACTTCCTCATCGGGAGCTACGGCGGTCCGCGCCGCCAGTACGCCGCGGTGAAGTTCCTGCTGTTCAGCCTGACCGGCGGGCTGCTCATGCTCGCCGCCGTCATCGGGCTGTACGTCGTCTCGGCCGACCAGATCGAGGGCGGCACCTTCGCGTTCGAGCAGCTGACGCAGCTCGAGATCGGCGAGGGCACGCAGATGCTGCTGTTCCTCGGCTTCTTCATCGCCTTCGCCATCAAGGCGCCGCTGTGGCCGTTCCACACCTGGCTGCCGAGCGCCGGTGCCGAGGCCCCGGTCGGCACCGCCGTGCTGCTGGTCGGCGTGCTCGACAAGGTCGGCACGTTCGGCTTCCTGCGGTACTGCATCCCGCTGTTCCCGGCGGCTGCGCAGGACGCCGCGCCGTGGATCATCGCGCTGTGCGTGATCGGCGTGCTCTACGGCGCGCTGCTCGCGATGGGCCAGACCGACATGAAGCGGCTGGTGTCCTACACGTCGGTCTCGCACTTCGGCTTCATCGGCCTGGGCTGCTTCGCGTTCACCAGCCAGGCGCAGACCGGCGCCGTGCTCTACATGGTCAACCACGGGCTCTCGACCGGCGCGCTGTTCCTCGTCGTCGGCTTCCTCATCGCGCGCGGCAACAGCCGACTGCTGCGCGACTACGGCGGCATCGCGAACGTGGCGCCGGTGCTCTCGGGCGTGTTCCTGGTGGCCGGCCTGTCGGCGCTCGCGCTGCCCGGGCTCTCGACGTTCGTGTCCGAGTTCCTCGTGCTGCTCGGTACCTACCCGACCTATCCGGTCGCCGCGGTGCTCGCGACGCTCGGCATCATCCTGGCCGCGATCTACGTGCTGCTCATGTACCAGCGCACGATGCAGGGCCCGCTCGCGCTGCCGGCCGGGGTCGCGCCGCCGGCGGGCCACCCTGCTCGCGACGCCGACATCACCGGTGGTGACGGCCCCCTCGACCGGTCTGTCGACGGCGTGCACGAGGGCGCCGTCGCCGAGGGCAGCGGTCGGGGGAGCGGCGACGTCGACGACGCCACGCCCGAGCGCGACATCCTCGCGCCCGACGAGCCCGGCGGCGTCGCCACCGCAGTGCGCACCCGCACCCGGACCGTGCTGCCGGAGATGCGCGACCTGCGCGGCCGCGAGGTCCTCGCCGTCGCGCCGCTCATCGCGCTGATGCTCGTGCTCGGCTTCTACCCGCGTCCGCTGACCGACGTCATCACGCCGGCCGTCAACGCCACGCTGCAGGACGCCGGCCGCAGCGACCCCGGTCCCACGCAGGGCACCGGCGAGCCGACGCAGGACGGGAACGGCTGATGCCCACCGAGATCGACATCCCCTCGATCGCCTACGGCGCGCTGTCGCCGATGCTGATCGTGTTCACCGCCGCGGTGGTGGGCGTGCTCGTCGAGACGTTCGCGCCCGCGGCGCGGCGGCGCTCGCTGCAGATCGTGACCTGCGTCGTCGGCCTGGTCGCGGCGCTGGTCGCCGTCGTCCTCGTCGCCGGCACGCACGAGCTCACCATCGCCGACACGATCGCCGTCGACGGCCCGGCGCGGTTCCTGCAGGGCGTCATCGCGGTGCTCGGCCTGACCGGCATCCTGCTGATCAGCGAGCAGTCGCTCGACAGCTCCGGCGGCGCGGTCGTCGCGTCCGCCGCGACGCTGCCCGGCACGCGCGACGACGTCGCGCTGGCCGAGAGCACCCAGGTGCAGACCGAGGTCTACCCGCTCGCGCTGTTCAGCATCGGCGGGATGATGCTGTTCCCGGCGGCGCACGACCTCATCACGCTGTTCATCGCGCTCGAGATCCTGTCTCTGCCGCTCTACCTCATGGCCGGTCTCGCGCGGCGCCGTCGGCTGCTGTCGCAGGAGGCGGCGGTCAAGTACTTCCTGCTCGGCGCGTTCTCGTCGGCGTTCTTCCTGTACGGCGTGGCGCTGCTGTACGGCTACGCCGCCGGCACGACGCTCACCGACCTGCGCAACGCGACGGCCGTGGCCGGCAGCAACGACGTGCTGCTGTACCTCGGGTTCGGCATGCTGGCGGTCGGCCTGCTGTTCAAGGTCGGCGCCGTGCCGTTCCAGGCGTGGACGCCGGACGTCTATCAAGGGTCGCCCACGCCGGTGACGGCGCTCATGGCGGCGTGCACCAAGGTCGCCGCGTTCGGAGCGCTGCTGCGCGTGCTCTACGTCGGCTTCGGCGGCACGCAGTGGGACTGGACGCCGGTGCTGTGGGCGGTCGCGATCGTCACGATGGTCGTCGGTGCGGTGCTCGCGGTGACGCAGACCGACGTGAAGCGGATGCTCGCCTACTCCTCGATCGCGCACACCGGCTTCATCCTGGTGGGCGTCATCGCCATCGACGGCGGCGGCCTGTCGAGCACGCTGTTCTACCTGCTGGCCTACGGGTTCACGACGCTCGCCTCGTTCGCCGTCGTGACGCTCGTGCGCGACTCCACCGGTGAAGCGACCCACCTCGCTCGGTGGGCCGGGCTCGGCCGGCGCAGCCCGGTGCTGGCGGCCACGTTCGCCTTCCTGCTCTTCGCGCTCGCGGGCATCCCGCTGACCAGCGGGTTCATGGCCAAGTTCACGGTGTTCACCGCCGGCATCGAGTCGGGCGCGACGCCGCTCGTCGTCGTCGGCGTCATCACCAGCGCGGTGACGGCGTTCTTCTACGCCCGTGTCGTCGTGCTGATGTTCTTCACGGACCCGCCCGCCGACGCCCCGACGGTCGCGGTGCCGAGCGGGTACACCGCCGGCGCGATCGCCCTCGGCCTCGCCGTCACCCTCGTCCTCGGCGTCCTGCCGCAGCCGGCGCTGGACCTCGCGGAGTCCGCCGCGCTGTTCGTGCGCTGACCCGCGGCTCTCATGACCGCCCCCGTCCCCGCTCCCGGCCTCGGCACCGACCGTGCCGTGGCCGAGGCGGTGACGGCCGGGCTGGAGGCGGTCGAGCGGCGGCTGCGCGAGGTCGTCGACAGCAGCCACCCGCTGCTCACCGAGGCCGCCTCGCACCTCGTCCAGGCTGGCGGCAAGCGGTTCCGCCCGATGCTCACGCTGCTCGCCGGGCACCTCGGCGACCCGGCGGCACCCGAGGTCGTCGAGGCCGCCGTCGTCGTCGAGCTCACGCACCTCGCGACGCTGTACCACGACGACGTCATGGACGAGGCCGCCGTGCGGCGCGGTGCGGCCAGCGCGAACACGCGCTGGACCAACACCGTCGCCATCCTGACCGGCGACTACCTGTTCGCGCGGGCCTCCGACGTCGTCGCCGAGCTCGGCCCGGACGCCGTCCGGATCCAGGCCCGCACCTTCGCCCGGCTGGTCGAGGGCCAGATCGCGGAGACGGCCGGGCCCGCAGCCGGCGAGGACCCGGTCACCCACCACCTGCGCGTCATCGCCGACAAGACCGGCTCGCTGATCGCGACGTCGGCACGGCTCGGCGCGATGCTCGCCGGCGCCGACCCCGCCGACGTCGAGACCGTCGCCCGCTTCGGCGAGGTGGTCGGGACCGCGTTCCAGCTCTCCGACGACCTCATCGACGTGCTGTCCGACAGCGCGGAGTCGGGCAAGACGCCGGGGACCGACCTGCGCGAGGGCGTCCGCACGCTGCCCGTCCTGCTCGCCCTGCAGGGACCCGAGCCGGCCGACGGCACGGACGCCGCACGGCTGCGCGCGCTGCTCGTCGGCGACCTCACCGAGGACGACCGGCTCGACGAGGCGCTGCGGCTGCTGCGCGCCTCGCCCGCCGTCACCGAGGCGCAGGCGCGGCTGGCCGCCAGCGTCGCCGAGGCGCGCGACGTCGCCTCGACGCTGCCGGCCGGACCGGCCCGAGACGCGCTCGTCGCGGTCACCGGGCTCGTCCAGCAGCGCACCGGCTGACGGCCGCGCCGACCTAGGCTCGGCACGTGACCGCGTCGACCGAGCTGCGCCCGCGCCGGTTCGTCGTGGGCCTGGGCGCCGACCGCCTCTCGCTGTGGGTGTACGACGTCGGGCTCGCCTGCTGCGCGGTCGAGTTCCTCGCGGCCGCCGTGGGCGTCGGCCAGCCGGGAGGCGACGCCGAGCGGCTCGGCGCGCTGCCGATGACGACCGCCGTCACCGACGCGCAGGTGCTGCTCGTCTCGGGCACGGTGACCGCCAAGCTCGCGCCCGCGGTGCAACGGCTCTACGACCAGCTGCCGCACCCCAAGCACGTCGTGTCGTTCGGCGCCTGCGCCAACAGCGGCGGTCCCTACTGGGACAGCTACTGCGTCACGCCCGGCGTCGGGACGCTTCTCCCGGTCGACGTGCACGTGCCCGGCTGCCCGCCTCGGCCGGAGGCGCTGCTGGATGCTCTGCGTCGGCTGGAGCGGCGATGACGCCCGACGACGTCGCGCGCCGCCTGACCGAGCTGCTCGACGTGCCGGCGTCGACGGTCGGCGGCACGGCGTCGGCCGACGTCGCGCGCGAGCGCTGGGTCGCGTCGGCCACCGCCGTGCGGGACGACCCGGCTCTCGACGCGCGGTTCTTCGACGTGCTCCTCGGCGTCGACCTGCTCGACGACGGCTTCGAGGTCGTCGCCCGGCTGTGGTCGGTCGCCGGGCGGCACGGCGTCCTGCTGCGCACCCGGTGCCCACGCGACGACGCGCACGTGCCGTCGCTGTCCGGCGTCTTCGCGGGCGCCTCCTGGCACGAGCGCGAGATCGCCGAGATGCTCGGCATCGACGTCACCGACCACCCGGGTCTGGAGCCGTTGCTGCTGCCCACCGGCTTCGCTGCGCACCCGCTGCGCAAGGAGTTCGTGCTCGCCCGCCGGGATCCGGGGGCGTGGCCGGGCGCCGTCGAGCCCGGGAGCTCGACGCCGAACCCCCGGCGGCTGCCGCCCGGCGCCCCTGGACGGCGACGGTGACCGACCCCCCGGCCGGGCAAGCGCCACCCGACCTGTCTCCCCCCGGCACCCCACCGCCCCCGCCGCGCAGTCGCGGCGTGATCGCGCTGCTCGAGGAGAACTGCACCGTCTGCATGCTGTGCGCCCGCGAGTGCCCCGACTGGTGCATCGTCATCGAGTCGCACGAGGAGCCGCTGCCGCCGCTCGGCCCGCGCGGGCGACCGCGGACGCGCAACGTGCTCGACCGCTTCGACATCGACTTCTCGCTGTGCCTGTACTGCGGCATCTGCGTCGAGGTCTGCCCGTTCGACGCGCTGTTCTGGTCGCCGGAGCACGCCTACGCCGGCGAGGGCCCGGCACCGCTGGTGCACGAGCGCGCGCAGCTGCGCTCGTGGCTGGCGTCGGTGCCGCCGCCGGAGCCCGAGGACGCCGACGGCTGACCGCGACGGGGAACGCGAGCACCGCCGGCAGCGTTGATCCCGACGGCACACCGGCGACCAGGAGGAGGAACGGTGCACGGCTCAGGCGGCGCGGCGAACGCCTTCAAGACGGCGCTGCTGCTGGGGGCGCTGTCGGCGCTGATCCTGTTCTTCGGTCGCGTGCTCGGCGGGTCCACCGGCCTCGTCATCGCGCTCGTCGTCGCGCTCGGCGTCAACGGCTACGCGTACTTCAACAGCGACAAGCTCGCGCTGCGCAGCATGCGCGCGTACCCGGTCAGCCAGGTGCAGCACCCGCGGCTCTACGCGATCGTCGCCGAGCTCGCCTCGACCATGCGGATGCCGATGCCACGGCTGTACATCAGCCCGACGTCGGCGCCGAACGCCTTCGCGACCGGTCGCAACCCGCAGAACGCCGCCGTCTGCGTCACCGAGGGCATCCTCGAGCTGCTCGACGAGCGGGAGCTGCGCGGCGTGCTCGGCCACGAGCTCGGTCACGTGGGGAACCGCGACATCCTCATCGCCTCGGTCGCCGCCGCGCTCGCCACGGTGATCACCTTCCTCGCCAACATGGCGCAGTTCGCGATGATCTTCGGCGGACGCGACCGCGAGAGCGGCAACGTGCTGTCGAGCCTGCTGCTCATCATTCTCGGCCCGCTGGCCGCCGGCGTCATCCAGATGGCGATCAGCCGGCAGCGCGAGTACGCCGCTGACACCACCGGCGCCCAGGTCACCGGCGACCCGCTCGCGCTCGCGAGCGCGCTCCGCAAGCTCGAGCGTGGTACGGCGGCTCGCCCGCTCGTCGAGGACCCCTCCTTGGCGCCGACGTCGTCGCTGATGATCGCGAACCCGTTCCGCGGTGGCGGCATCGGCAAGCTGTTCAGCACGCACCCGCCCATGGCAGAGCGCATCGCGCGGCTGGAGGAGATGGCGGGATACTCGCGGTAGTGCCCGCCCATCACGGCAGCTCCTGCCGCACCCGCCGCCCCGCGCCGCCATCTCTGCTGGCGGGCGCGGTCGTCGCCCTCGTCGCCCTCACCGGGTGCGCCACGTCGGACGGCGCAGGCGCTGCCCGGCCCGCCGCTCCTGCGCCGGCCGCGGAGGTCGACGGCGTCAGCCAGGTCGCGCCCGGCAGCCACGGATCCAGCGACGCGACCAACCTGCCCGGCAACCGCCGCGCGGTCGTCACGGCCACGGGCCGGGTCATCGTCGTCACAGGCGAGCACGCGAGCGGGCTGCAGCTGTCGTGGCGTGACCCGGGACGGGACTGGCGCCGGACCACGACCGGCGACAACGCCGCCGGCGGCGTGCTCGAAGGAACCGGCACCGGCGACTGGACGGCCTCGATCGCGCTGGCGCACGACAGCGCGGGCGAACAGGCGGCCTGGGTGGTGTGGGCCGCCGCCACGGCAGGAGCTGACCAGCCCGTCGGACTGCGCCGCCTCACTGACCTCGACTCGCCGTTCGGTCCGCGCATGGGACCCGCCGTCGTCGTCGACGCCGCGCCGCTGGGCGCCTACCGCGCCGACGTCGCGTTCGAGCCGGCCCCGGACGGGAGTCTCCGTGGCTGCGTGCTCCACTCGCGGCAGGCGGCGGAGTCGCGGCACGAGCTCGTCGCGACCTGGTTCACCGATCTGGACACCGACCAGCCGCAGCTCGAAGCGCAGACCGTGCTGGCGGAAGCACCGACGAGCACGCGCTCGGGAAGCCTCGTTCCGACCACACAGGGACTGCGCGTCGTCCTCCGGGCCGCCGAGGGCGAGCTGCTGCTGCTCGGCCGGGACGCCGGCTCCCCGTTGACCGACTGGTGGGCAGGGGCGCGCGGTCCCGTACTGCCGACGGGCGCCTGGCCGACCGGTGTCGCCCTGCCGTCCGGTGAGGTCATCACCGCCGCGGAGACCGACGTCGAAGAGGGCGTCAGCGTCGTGCACCGCTTCTCACCGGACGGCCGGCAGGTCGAGGAGCTGCTGAGCGAGCCGGGCCGTCGACAGCCGGCGCTGGCCGCAGGCGCCGCCGGCGTCTGGCTCGTGTCGGTGCGCCATGGCGACGGCGCGGCGGTCTCGCGGCACTGGAGCCCCGAGAGCGGGTGGGGCGAGGACCGGGTCGAGGTGAATCCGGCCGAGACGGGGCCGCTGCGCTGGCCCAACCCGGCGCGCGAGGTGGACGGCCGGCTGCGCATGGTCCTGACCGCGCCCGGCGACGCCGACGACCGGTCATCGGTCTGGTACGTCCAGCGACCCGTCTGAGCAGGTTCGGCCAAACGGCCGATCAAGTCGGGCATTCCGACCCAGTACTGTCCGCGAATGCGCGGTTCTCCGTCTCTCGCTCACCGGTCGGCAGGGGTCGCCCTCGTTGCCTCCTTGGTCGGAGCGCTGCTTGCCGGCACGTCCGCCGCTGCCTGGGCCGGGGAGGACGAGGTCGTGCAGCTGCCGGCCGTCGCTGACACGTGGGTCGGCTCCGACACCCCGACGACGCCGCGCGGTACCGCGGTCAAGCTCGAGGTTGACGGCAGCCCGGCTCGTCAGTCGCTGCTGGCGTTCGACCTGTCCGCCCTCGCCGGTCGCACCGTGACCGGCGCGACGCTGCGCCTCTACCAGGTCGACCAGAGCAGGAGCGGTGGCAACGTCCGCCTCGTCACCGGCGCCTGGGACGAGGCCAGCACGACCTGGGACACGCGCCCGACGACGGCCCCTTCGGCGCTGGCTGCGTTCGGCGCCGTCGCCAAGGGCTACTGGTACGAGGTGGCACTGCCGGCCGATGCGGTCGGCGGTTCGACGCTCTCGCTCGGCATCGACTCCGCTGTCTCCGACGGCGTGGTGTGGACGTCGCGGGAGTCGAGCACGCCGCCGGCACTCGTCGTGACGCTCGCCGCCGACACGTCGACGCCCGAACCCGCACCGGAGCCGGAGCCCACGCCGGAGCCTGCTCCCGCCGAGGAGACGGTGGTCGTACGGCCGGTCGAGGACACCTTCGTCGACAGCAGTGCGGCGTCGGCCGTCCGCGGCGGCGCGACGTACCTGGCGGTCGACGCGTCGCCGGCGCGCCAGGCACTGGTGCGGTTCGACCTGTCGGCGTGGTCCGGTCGCGAGGTGCTGTCGGCGACGCTGCGGCTGCACCAGGTCGACCAGAGCAAGAGCGGCGGGAGGGTCAGGAGCGTCGCGTCCGGGTGGAGCGAGGCGACCACCACCTGGGACACCCGCCCCTCGCTCGGCGACGTCGTCGCGTCGTTCGGAGCGGTCGTCAAGGGCAGCTGGTACGAGGTCGGGCTCCCCGTGTCCGCCGTCGGCACCGGTGTCGTCGACCTGGCCATGGACTCGACCTCCGGCGACGGCGCCGACTGGGCCTCGCGCGAGTCCGCGAACGACCCTGAGCTCGTCGTCGTCCTCGGCGCCGGGACCACAGAGCCACCGCCGCCGGACCCCGTCCAGGAGGGTGACGGGCTCACCCAGGTCGCCGACGGGACCACCGGCTCGAGCGACAGCACCAACTACCCGCTCAACCGGCGCAGCGTGCGCACGGCGGGCGGGCGGCTGCTCGCTGTCCACGGCCTGCACGGCAGCGGGCTGCAGCTCGCATGGCGCGACGTGGGCGGCACCTGGCGCCAGGAGAGCACCGGTGACAGCGCGACGGGCACGCTGCTCGCGGGCACCGGCACGGGTGACTGGCCGGCGTCGATCGCCGTGACGACCGGTCCGGACGGAGCCGAGCTGGCCTGGGTCGTCTGGGCCGGCAAGTCGAAGACCCAGGGCAGCGCGGTGCACCTGCGCCGCCTGACCGACCTCGACGCCGCGGGCGGCCCCCGAGTCGGCCCGCTGGTCACCGTCGACCCAGCCCCCGGTGCCTACCGCGCCGACGTCGCGTTCGAGCGCCTCGCCGACGGCTCGGTCCGCGGGTGCGTCGTCTACTCGCGCCCCGGCTCCTCGGTGTACGAGCTCGCGGTCGTCTGCTCGGCCGACCTCGGCACGGACGCACCGTCGTTCGGGTCGCGCGTCGTCCTCGACACGACATCGAGCACGACGCGGTCGGGCAGCCTGGTCCCGACGCCGCTCGGGATGCGCGTCGTCGCGCGCGCCGGCGGCAGCGGCGGCTCGCTCGTCCCGTTCGGCCACGACGCGGCGGCTGCACCCGATGCGTGGTGGCGGGCGGCGGCGACCGGGCCGGTGCTGCCGACCGGCGCGTGGCCCACCGGCGTGGCGCTGAGCACGGGCGAGGTGGTCGCCGCCGTGGAGCACGACGTCACGACGCACACGTCGTCGGTGCACCGCTTCTCGGCAGACGGAAGCTCGGTCGCCACGCTGCTGAGTGCACCGGGTCTCGCTCAGCCGACGCTTGCGGGCAACGGTGCCGGCGTGTGGCTCGTGGGCGTGCGCACCGCTGACGGTGCCGCGGTGTCGCGTGCCTGGTCGGCGGCCGTCGGTTGGGGGGCGGAGACGGTCGAGGCCGACCCGACGGTCACCGGCCCGACCCTGTGGCCGAACCCGGTGAGGGACGTCGACGGGCGGCTGCGCCTGCTGCTCGGCAGCCCGGGGGCCACGTCGAGCCGGACGACCGTGTGGTGGTCGCAGCGCCCGGTGTGATCTCTACCGGTAGTTCGTGAACTGCAGGGCGACGTCGAGGTCCTTGCCCTTCAGCAGGCTGATGACCGCCTGCAGGTCGTCCTTCTTCTTGCCCGAGACGCGCAGCTGGTCGCCCTGGATCTGCGCCTGCACCCCCTTCGGCCCCTCGTCGCGCACGATCTTGGCGAGCTTCTTGGCGTTCTCCTGGCTGATGCCCTCGGTCACCTTGGCGACGATGCGGAACTCCTTGCCGGAGGCCTGCGGCTCGCCGGCGTCGAGCGCCTTGAGCGAGATCTGCCGCTTCACCAGCTTCTCCTTGAAGACGTCGAGCAGCGCCTTCACGCGCTCCTCGGCGTTGGCCTTCAGGACCACGGTCTGCTCGCCCGACCACTCGATCGAGGCGCCCGTCCCCTTGAAGTCGTAGCGCTGCGAGGCCTCGCGCGCGGTCTGGTTCAGGGCGTTGTCCACCTCCTGCCGGTCGACCTTGCTGACGATGTCGAACGACGGGTCGGCCACGCGGATCTCCTTGCTATCGTCGTCGCTCGCCCCCTACGGGGTCGCACGGCGGGTTGCCCGAGCGGTCAAAGGGAGCAGACTGTAAATCTGTCGGCACAGCCTACGAAGGTTCGAACCCTTCACCCGCCACACGTCCCGACGGGCGCCCGCTCCGGTCCGAGAGCGCGGCGCCCGTCGGCGTTCTCGCGGCCTTCTCAACGTCTTCGCAGGCCCGGCGACGGCCGACGGCGAGCCGGCCGAGCCGTGTAGTCTCTGGCTCGCTCTCCGCCCCCTTAGCTCAGTCGGCAGAGCGTCTCCATGGTAAGGAGAAGGTCTACGGTTCGATTCCGTAAGGGGGCTCTGCGCGTCCCGTCGGCCGGCCCGGCGAGACCTCGGCGGTGTAGCTCAGCCTGGTAGAGCAAGCGGCTCATAATCGCTGTGTCGCCGGTTCAAGTCCGGCCACCGCTACTGCGACCGGCGCCCTCGTCCTGCGAGGCGCCGGCTGCGCCGTGCCCGACACCCGGGCCCGACCCGGGCGCTCCGGTAGCGTGGAGCGCCGCCCGACCCGTCTACCCCGAGAGCAGGCACTCCCGCATGGCCGCCACCGACGTCCGCCCGAAGATCACGATGGCCTGCTCGGTGTGCAAGAACCGGAACTACATCACCCGCAAGAACCGGCGCAACGACCCCGACCGGCTCGGGCTGAAGAAGTTCTGCCCGACCTGCCGCACGCACACCGAGCACCGCGAGACACGCTGACCGCACGGTCGCACAGCCCTCTGGCACCGAGGCCGGCTCCCGACGGGACGCCGGCCTCTGCCGTCCCCGGGGCGCCCGCTAGGTTTCGCCCCATGCCGCTCAACCGCGACTTCATCGGCCGCGAGTACCCGTTCCGCGGGACGTTCGAGGTCGGCCGCGAGCATCTCCGCCAGTTCGCGACGGCGATCGGCGACACCAACCCGGTGTACACCGACGTCGACGCCGCGAAGGCCGCCGGCCACCCCGACGTCATCGCGCCGCCGACCTTCCTGACGACGCTGAACTTCCGGTTCGCGACCGAGGGCCCGGTCGTCGACCCCGAGCTCGGGCTGGACTACGCGCGAGTCGTGCACGGCGAGCAGCACTTCGAGCTGCACCGCCCGGTGCGCGCCGGCGACGTGCTCTCGGTCGTGTCGCGGGTCGCCGACATCCGCGACGCCGGCCGCAACGAGATCATGGTCGTCGAGGGCGAGGTCACCGACGCCACCGGCGAGCGCGTCGCCACCGTCCGCAGCAGCATCGTCAGCCGCGGCACGGCCGCGGGGGAGGGGTGACCGGCATGACTCGGCCCAGCTACGACGAGGTCGAGGTCGGCACCGAGCTGCCGGCCCGCACCTTCCCTGTGACGCGGCTCGACCTCGTCCGGTACTGCGGCGCCAGCGGCGACTTCAACGTCATCCACTGGAACGAGCGGATCGCCAAGGCCGTCGGCCTGCCCGACGTCATCGCGCACGGCATGTACACGATGGCCGTCGCCGGCCGGGTCGTCACCGACTGGGTCGGTGACCCGGGTGCCGTCGAGAGCTACGGCGACCGCTTCAGCCGGCCGGTCGTCGGGCCCGACGAGGAGGGCACGACGCTGAGGGTCAGCGGCCGGGTCGAGGACAAGCTCGACGGCGGCCGGGTGAGCGTCGCGCTCACGGCGACCGTCGGCGAGGGCGACGAGGCGCAGAAGGTGCTCACGCAGGCGCGCGCCGTCGTCCGGCTGGGCTGACACCCCGAGACCCCCGTGACGCGCCAGCGCACCCGGCCGGCGGTGCCGGCACCGACGCCGAGCGAGGACGGGCGGACGGCGCGCGCGCGGCGCACGCGTACCGCCGTCGTCGACGCGCTGCTGGCGCTGCAGGAGGAGGGCAACCTCACGCCGACGGCGCAGCAGGTCGCCGCGCGTGCCGGCGTCGCGCTGCGGACGGTGTTCGGCCACTTCACCGACATGGAGACCCTGTGGGTCGAGGCGGGCCGGCGTGAGATGCAGGCGCTCGCGGTGCTGGCCGACGACGTCCCGGCCGGCCTGTCGCTCGAGGAGCGCATCACCCGGTACGCGGCATCGCGCGCGAGGGTGCTGGAGAAGCTGCTGCCGGTCATGCGCGCGGCCCGGCTGCGTGAGCCGACGTCGCCCGCACTGCGCCGCAGCCGCAGGCTGTTCATCGCCGCCGGCGACGACGAGGTGCGCCGCGTCTTCGCGCCCGAGCTCGCCGGACGCAGCGCCGAGGAGCAGCGCGACCTGCTCGACGCCGTCTTCCTCGTGTCCGGCGGTCCGGCGTGGGAGGCGCTGCGCGACGACCGCGGCCTGCCGGCGCGTCGGGCCAGCGAGCACGTGGCCCGGCAGCTGACCGCCCTGCTCGCCCCGACCTCCTACGCGCAGGACCCGCTGTGACCGCTCGCGCCACCCTCGGCCGCCGGGCCGAGGAGGTCCTCGACCGGCTCGGCGGCGGTCACCGCAGCCTGTTCTTCGAGGGCAGCTGGTGGACGGCCGGCGAGCTGGCGTCGCGGGCGCGCCGAGCGGCGGCCGGCTTCGTCGACCTGGGCGTCCGGCCCGGTGACCGCGTCGTGCTCTGCATGGCGAACGTGCCGGAGGTCGGCATCTCGTACAGCGCGCTGTGGCGCGCCGGCGCCGTCCCGACGCCGGTGCTGTTCCTGCTGTCGGAGGACGAGCTGCGGCACGTCGACGCCGACTCGGGCGCCGTCGCCTACGTGACCACGCCGGACTTCCTGCCCAAGGTGCAGGCGGTGGCCGGCGACAAGCCGGTCGTCGTCGTCGGCGGGGGGCCGGAGGGCACCGTCGCGTGGGAGTCGCTCGAGACGGGGGACGAGCTGCCGCTCGTCGACCGCGACGTCGACGACCTGGCCGCGCTGCTCTACACCGGCGGCACGACCGGCCGCAGCAAGGGCGTGGCGCTGTCGCACGCCAACCTCGACGCCGCCGGCGCCGCCGGGTACGCCGCCGGTCACGTCTCCGGGCGCACCCGCGGCCTGCTCCCTCTACCTCTCGCGCACGTCTACGGCCTGATGGTGTCGGTCACCGGCCTGCACGCCGTCGAGCCGTCGCTGGCGGTGCTCATGCGCTGGTTCGACCCAGCCGGCTTCGTCGCGCTCGTCGAGGAGCACCGGGTGCAGCAGGCCGCGCTCGTGCCGTCGATGATCGGCATGCTTCTCGGCCAGCCGCTCGAGGAGCACGACCTGTCCAGCCTGGAGCGGCTGTCCAGCGGCGGCGCCCCGCTGGCGCCGGAGATGGCGCGCGAGGTCGAGCGCCGGGTGCCGGGCCTGCAGGTGGCCGAGGGCTACGGCTGCACGGAGACCAGCGCGCTCATCTCGACGCAGCCGGTCGACGAGCGCCGTCTCGGGTCGGTGGGAAGGCCGGTGCCCGGTACGCAGGTGCGCATCGAGGCGCCGGACGGCACGCCGCTCGGGCCGGGGGAGGACGGCGAGATCTGCGTGCGCGGGCCGCTGGTGATGCAGGGCTACTGGCAGCAGCCGGAGGCGACGGCCGCCGTCGTGCGCGACGGCTGGTTCCACACCGGCGACGTCGGCCACCTCGACGAGGACGGCTGGCTGCACGTCGTCGACCGCATCAAGGACCTCGTCATCCGCAACGGCTTCAACGTCTACCCGCGCGACGTCGAGGACGCGCTGCTGGCGCATCCGGAGATCGTGGCCGCGGCCGTCGTCGGGCGGCCGGACCCGCGCGTCGGCGAGGAGGTCGTGGCGTTCGTGCAGCTGGCCCCGGGCTCGTCGCTCACCGCCGACGACGTCGTCGCGCACGCTCGGGCGCACGTCAGCGCCGCGAAGTACCCGCGCGAGGTGCACGTCGTCGACGCGATCCCGCTGACCAGTGTGCTCAGGACCGACCGCAAGGCGCTGCGCGCCCGCGTGCGCGCAACCTGACGCGAGAACCCGGGGGAGGAGCGGCACTCCGGCGGCTCCCCCCGGCGGCTCGCGACCGAGAGCGCTCCGGGGCGCGTGCTGGCGCGAGAGCCCGGGGGACGAGCGGTCCCGGGCCGGCTTCCTCCGGCGGCTCGCGATGCCGCGGCGGCGGCCGGCGGGCAGGATGCGTGCCGTGACCTACGTGTACCGACCGCCGTCCGGCCCGGTGAGCCTGGACCCGAAGCCGACGTCCGCGTCGCGGACCTCGCTCGCGCGGATCATGACGCTGCACGACACCAACCTGCACGGCAACGTGCACGGCGGCGTCATCCTGCACCTGGTCGACGAGCTGGGCGGCGCCGTCGCGGCCCGGCACAGCGGCGGCCGCGCCGTCACCGCGTCGATGGACGAGTTCCAGTTCCTCGTGCCGGTGCACGTCGGTGACCTCGTGCGCGCCAGCGCCACCGTCAACTGGGCCGGCCGCACGTCGATGGAGGTCGGCGTCCGGGTCGAGGCGGAGCGGTGGGACGAGGCCGGCCAGGAGCCCCGGCACGTCGCCAGCGCGTACGTCGTCTACGTGGCGCTCGACGAGGACGGCAAGCCGCGCGAGGTGCCCCCGGTGGTGCCGGAGACCGCCGAGGAGCGGCGGCGGGCGCGGGAGGCCGAGATCCGCCGCAGCGCCCGGCTCGCCCGCCGGGAGGAGATCCAGCGGCTGCGTGCCGCGCGGGACGAGGCGTGACCGGCACGCCGCCGGACGACGTCCTGGCGCTCGCCGCCGCGCGGTCGGAGGCGCGCAGTGCCAAGGACTTCGAGCGCAGCGACCGGCTGAGGGACCAGCTCGCAGCGGCGGGCTGGGTCGTGCGCGACACCCCGGGCGGCCAGGAGCTGGCGCCCGCGCCGCCCTACCGCGTGCTGCCCTCGGTGCGCGACCTGCCCGACCGCAGCGCCGACCCCGACCAGCGGCGGTGCACCGTCGCGCTGCTCGTCGAGGGCTGGCCCGACGACGTGCGGACCTGCGTCGAGGCGCTCGTGCGGCACGCACCTGCCGACGTCGTCGTGGTGCTGCTCGAGAACGGGCCGACCGAGGCCGGCGACGTCGTCCACGACCTCGCGCAGGCGCACCCGGGGCGGGTCGAGGAGCTGCACGTGGAGCAGGCGGCGGGGTGGAGCGCCGCCCGGCAGGCGCTCGTGCGCGCCGACGTCGCGGAGGTGCACGTGCTGATGGACGTGAGCACCGTGCTCGAGGGCGATGCGCTGTCGCCGCTGCTCGACGCGGTCTCGGCCGACGGCGTCGCCGCCGCCGGCTGGAAGGGGGTGCGCGTCGAGGACGGCTGGACGTCGTTCGCCGACGCCGGCCCCGGCGAGGTCGAGGCGCTGCTCGGCTACCTGCTGGCCGTCCGCCGCTCGGCCGCTCTGCAGGTGCCGCTGCCGCCCAAGGCCCGCTACTACCGGAACGCCGACCTCGAGTGGTCGCTGCTCCTGCGCGACGCCGGCGCGGGGCGCCTCGTCGTGCCGCCGGGCGAGCTGCCGGTGCGACAGGACCGGCACCGCGGCTACCACGACACCGATCCGGCCGTGCGCGAGCGCGAGAGCAGGCGCACGTACGACCGACTGCTGCAGCGGTTCCGCGGCCGAGAGGACCTGCGCCTGCCGTCCTGACGGGCCCATCTCTACGCTGCGACCTCCGCGGCCGGCGAAGCCCGCGCTCGTCCGGCCCGCCCGCCCGTCCCGCCCTCAGGAGAGCCCCCGTGCACCGCAGGACCGCCGTCCCCCTGGCCGTCGTCCCCCTGGCCGTCGTCCCCCTGGCCGCCGCCGCAGCCGGGCTGGCCGCGCGGCGGTCGCGCGCTCGCCGCTCGGCTGCCGCCCTCGCTCCCGACGCCCCCGCCCGCCCGGAACCGCCGAAGGGCCGCGAGCGCACCGTCGTCACCGAGGACGGCGTGGACCTGCACGTCGAGGAGCATGGCCCGGCCGAAGGCGAGGGGGCGGTCGAGGCCGTGCTGGTGCTCGCCCACGGCTACACCCAGGGATCGCGGCTGTGGGGCGGCGTCGTCCGCGACCTGCTCACCGCCCGCCCGCGGCTGCGCGTCGTCGTCTACGACCACCGCGGGCACGGCCGCTCCGGCCGGGCGACGCAGGAGACGGCGACGCTCGAGCAGCTCGCTCGCGACCTGCACCGCGTGGTCGAGACGGTCACCGAGGGCCGCAGCGACCTGCCGGTGCTGCTCGGTGGCCACTCGATGGGCGGCATGACCCTGATGGCGCTCGCCGAGCAGCACCCCGAGCTGTTCGAGGGGCGCGTCGCGGGGGTCGCCTTCATCGGCACGTCGTCGGGCGGGCTGGACGAGGTCCCGTGGGGGCTGCCCGCCCCCCTGGTGCCGCTGTTCAAGAAGCTGCTGCCGGTCGCCAACCGGCTGGCCTACGAGGCCGAGCGCCGCGGCCGTGCCCGCCGGCAGATCCGCTGGTTCGAGGCGTTCGTCAACTTCGCCGCCGGCGCCGACCCCGCCGACGTGCAGGACGTGCTCGACGTGCAGGCCGAGTGCTCGGCCGAGACCATGCACTTCTTCCTCGCGACGTTCTCCGACCACGACCGCGGCAGGGCCCTCGACGCGCTCGCGCACGTGCCGTCGCTCGTCGTCGTCGGCGAGCAGGACCGGCTGTGCCCGGTCGAGCACAGCCGTGCTATCGCCGCGGCCCTGCCGCGCTCGGAGCTGGTGCTGTTCCCGGGCGCCGGGCACATGGTCCACCTCGAGCGGCGTCCCGAGGTGGTGCGCCACCTGGCCGCGCTGGTCGACCGGTCGCTCGCGGCACGGTCCGCCGAGCGGATGTCGGCGTCGGCCTGAGCGCTCCGGCAGAGCCCTACCGGGCCTCGGCGAGCAGAGCGCCCAGCCGGGCGACGCCCTTCCCGAGGTCCTCGTCGCCGAGCGCGTAGGAGAGCCGGAAGTACCCCGGCGTGCCGAACGCCTCACCCGGCACGACGGCGACGCCCGCCTCGTCGAGCACGAGCTCGGCGAGCTCGGCCGACGTCGTCGGCGTACGACCGCGCAGCTGCTTGCCGAGCACGCCCTTCACCGACGGGTAGCAGTAGAAGGCGCCGTGCGGCTCCGGGCAGGTGACACCCGGGATCTCGTTGAGCATCCGGACCATCGTGCGCCGGCGGCGATCGAACGCCTCGCGCATCGTCGCGACGGCCGACAGGTCGCCGCGGACCGCCTCGAGCGCCGCCACCTGGCTGACGTTCGCCACGTTGCTCGTTGCGTGGGACTGCAGGTTCGTGGCCGCCTTGACGACGTCGGCGGGGCCGAGGAGCCACCCGACGCGCCAGCCGGTCATCGCGTACGTCTTCGCGACGCCGTTGATGACGACGCAGGTCTCGGCGAGCTCGGGCACCGCCACGGGCATCGAGACGTGCTCGGCGTCGCCGTAGACCAGGTGCTCGTAGATCTCGTCGGCCACGACCCAGATCCCGTGCTCCACGGCCCAGCGGCCGATCTGCTCGACCTCCTCCGGGCTCGCCACGGCGCCGGTCGGGTTCGACGGCGAGCACCACAGCAGCACCTTCGTGCGCTCGGTGCGCGCCGCCTCGAGCTGCTCGACGGTGACCCGGTAGCCCTGCTCCTCGGTGGTCACGACGTCGACCGGCGTGCCGCCGGCGAGCCGGATGGCCTCCGGGTAGGTGGTCCAGTACGGCGCCGGGAGCAGCACCTCGTCGCCCGGGTCGAGCAGCGTGGCGAACGCCTCGTAGACGGCCTGCTTGCCGCCGTTGGTGATGAGCACCTGCGACGCCGCGACGTCGTAGCCGCTGTCGCGCTTGGTCTTCTCCGCCACGGCGGCCTTGAGCTCCGGCAGCCCGCCGGCCGGCGTGTACCGGTGCCAGCGGGGGTCGGCGCACGCCTCGGCCGCCGCGCGGACGACGTAGTCGGGGGTGGGGAAGTCGGGCTCGCCGGCGCCGAAGCCGACGACGTCCTCGCCGGCGGCCTTCTTCGCCTTGGCCTTCGCGTCGACGGCGAGGGTGGCGGACTCGGCGATGGCACCGACGCGGGCGGAGATGCGGCTCATGCCGGCCATCCTCCCAGCCGGTCGTCCCGGGCCGGCCCGGCGGTGCCGTCGGCGGTGCCGTGCCGCTGCCGTGCCGCTGGTGGCCGCGCGACCCGCCCGGCACGTACACTCGTCCGCCGGAGGCCGACGCCTCTGCTCAGGCGCGCCCGCGGGCGGTCGGTGCAGGACGGGGCCCCGGAGGGGTGTAGCTCAGTTGGCCAGAGCGCCGGTCTCCAAAACCGGATGTCGCAGGTTCGACTCCTGTCACCCCTG
>JBKHYE010000096.1:0-11838 GCA_046565705.1 Actinomycetes bacterium | reverse complement strand
CCGCGCCCGCCCGCGCCCCAGCGCCCCCCGCCCGCCATGATCACCAGGACAGCCACGCCGAGAACCGGACGCGGGCCCCGGCGTGGCGTCCCTGGTGATCATGAGACGCCGGTCAGGGTGTCGGGGGGGAGAGGAGGGCCGCGTGATCTTCAAAGGGGTGCGGGACGGTCGCCCGTACCCGGACCACGGCCTGTCGAGCAAGGACTGGACCGCGATCCCGCCCAGCCAGGTCCAGCTCGAGCAGCTCATCACCACCAAGCGGGAGATGGACCTCGGTCGGCTGCTGGACGAGGACTCGACGTTCTACGGCGACCTGTTCGCCCACGTCGTCGAGTGGCGCGGCGACCTCTACCTCGAGGACGGGCTGCACCGGGCGCTGCGGTGCGCCCTGCAGAACCGCAAGGTGCTGCACGCGCGGGTGTTGAGGCTGCCGGACTGACCGGGCGTACCGGGGCAACAAGCCCTTGTTCTCGCCGCCGGTGCCGCCCTGGCCGTGTCCATGACGCTCGCCGCGTCGACCCTTCCCGACGGCTCGGACACCTCGCGCCGGGTGGTGACGGCATGACGGCGCCGGGCCGTGTGCGTGAGCCGACTGCCCGGACGGCGGCAGCGCGCGTCGGGGCGGTCTCCGTCACCATCGGCGACTACGGCCGTCCCGACGGCGCTCCCGGCCTGCTCACCGCGGAGCGCGTCGAGCGCGCCGAGCGCCAGGGCCGCAACCCGCAGACCGGCGAGCCACTGACCATCGCCGCCTCCGCCGGCGTCAAGCTCTCGCCCGTCTCCTCGCTGAAGAACCTCGTCCGGGGTCGCTGACTCCTGCCGGCGGCGGCAGGATGGCGCGGTGGACCGCGCCGAGGTGGTGGTCGTCGGCGCCGGCGCCGCCGGCCTGGGACTGGCCGTGCGGCTGGCCGCCCAGCAGCACCCCGGCGTCGTGCTCGTGCAGTCGCCGCGGCCGGCGCCACCCCGGACGTGGTGCTCGTGGCAGCGCGACGACGTCGACTGGGCCGACGCCGTCGCGCACCGCTGGCCGGACGCGACCGTCACCGGGCCGGACGGCGACGTGCGACGACTCACCCTGGCGCCCTACCGGTACGAGATGGTCCGGTCGGGCGACTTCGAGCGCTGGGCGGACTCCAGGCTCGACGGCGTCGAGCGGGTCACCGCGACGGTGGAGCGCGTGGACGACGGCCCGGACCAGGCCGTCGTCCACGGTGCGGACCTCGAGATCGCCGCGCGGTGGGTCTTCGACACGCGACCCGTCCAACCGGTCCGTCCCGGCCGCACGACCCTGCTCCAGCACTTCCGGGGGTGGGCGGTGCGCACGGCCACCGACGTCTTCGACCCGGCAGTCGCGTCCCTCATGGACTTCCGCGTGCCGCAGCCGACGGCCGGCGTCGCGTTCGGCTACGTGCTGCCGACGTCGCCTCGCGAGGCGCTCGTGGAGTACACCGAGTTCACCCGCGACGTCCTCGACGACGCCGGGTACGACGTGGCGCTGCGGCACTACACGTCGACCGTGCTGCGGCTGCCGCCGTTCGAGGTCGTCGACCTCGAGCAGGGGGTCATCCCCATGACCGACGCGCCGTTCCCGCGGCGGGTCGGCCGGCGGGTCCTCCGGCTCGGCGCGGCGGGCGGCGCCACCCGGCCCTCGACCGGCTACACGTTCACCGCGGCGCAGCGCCAGGCGGCGGGCGTCGCCGCCGCGCTGCGCGCCGGTCGCGACCCCGTGCCGCCCGCGGCGTGGCCGCGCCGTCATCGCGCGATGGACGCCCTGCTGCTGCGGGCGGTCGACAGCGGTCGTCTCGACGGCGCGCGCTTCTTCGCCGACCTGTTCGCCCGGCACCCGGTCGACCGGGTCCTGCGCTTCCTGGACGGCGACAGCCGGTGGTCCGAGGAGCTGACGGTGATGGCAGGGGCGCCGCGGTGGCCGATGCTGCGGTCACTTGCCAACTGACAACGGTTTCCAGTAAGCATGGTGCCCATGCGCCTCACCCTCTTGACCGGCTCGTCGACTTCGCTGCGCGAGCAGCTCACCCGCTGCCTCGTCCTGCGCCGACCGGGCCTGGTGGCGGTCGGCTACGCCGTCGAGCCGGGACCGGACGGTCTGCTGACCCGCACGGTCGTCGACGCCGGCGGCACGCTCGACGCCGAGCGGCTCGCGCCCGAGGGCTGCTGCCTCGCGTGCGCGGTGCGAGAGGACGTGCCGGCGGCGCTCGACCTGGTCGACGGGCGGTGGGACGACGTCCTGCTCGTCCTGCCGACCCCGGTGCGCGCCGGCGCGCTCGCCGCCGAGCTCGACGCCGCCGGGCGGCCGGTCGACACGGTGGCCAGCGCCGTCGACGCCCGGCTGCTGCGCAGCCAGCTCTCCGGCGACGACCTGCTGGCCGACCGCGGACAGGCGGCGGCGCCCGCGGACCGGCGGTCGACCGCCGAGCTGGTGCTCGGCCACCTCGACGACGCCGACGTCGTCGCCGTCGCCGAGCTGACCGGCCTGTCGACCGACGACGCGCGCACGGTCGAGGCGCTGCTCGCGCACCTCGCGCCGCTCGCCGTGCAGGTCACGGTCGGTCCGGGCGGCACGGGCTGCGACGACGTCGTCGGCACCGGCCGACGCGGCCGCGCGACCGACGCCGAGCGCGAGCAGCTCGCCACGCTCGCCGGCACGCTGTGCCCGCCGGCGTGCGGCGTCGCCACCGCCGTGTGGCGGGCGGACCGGCCGCTGCACTCGGGGCGGCTGGCCGACGCGCTGCCGGGGCTGGTCGCGACGGCGGTCCGGACCCGCGGGCACGTCTGGCTCGCCGACCGGCCGCGCCACCGGCTGCGGCTCGAGCAGGCCGGCGGCAGCGTCAGCCTCGGCGACGCCGAGCGCTGGGACCGCCTTCCGTCCAGCTCGCTCGTGGTGACCGGCGTCGGGCTCGACCCCGCAGTGCTGCAGGGGACGCTCGACGGGTGCCTGGCCACGGACGCGGAGCTGGCCGCGCTCGACTGGCCCGACCCGTTCGAGCGGGCGCTCGGCCCGGCGACCGAGTCCGCCGGCTGACACGACGGAGCCCTCCCGACGGCTCCCGCGCAGTGCGGGACCGTCGGGAGGGCTCCGACCGGTCGAACCGGGGGGGGGGACTAGCCCAGCTTGCTCACGGCCTGGGCCGCGGCCTCGGTGCCGGCCTCGACCGCCTTCTCGGCGTCGGAGACCGAGCGGCGCGCGCGGGTCGCGGCGCGCTCGGCGAAGCGCTCGGCGCGCTGCGTCGAGTCCTGCCGGCGGATGGCGCGGACGAGCGCGGAGCCGTCCTTGGCCACCTCGGTGTACTCCTGCTGAGCCTTCTCGGCGAGGTCACCGGCGGTCGAGAACACGTTGATCACGCGCTGGCGGACGCGCACCGGCGTCTCGGCGACGAAGGTCGGGAGCTCCTTGGCGCCGGCGACCGTGCGGTCGAGCAGGCCGAGCGCGAACAGCGCCGGGCGGTACGGGGTCTGGGCGACCGCGGCGACCTCGGCCTGCGCCGCCTCCAGCACGCGGCGGGAGTGCCGGACGACGCCCTGCTCGGTGCGGCGCGCCTCGCGGCGGGCCGGGCGGGTCGTGCGCTTGGCGTCGCGCGCGGCGCTCTTGGCCGTCGAGGAGGCGCTCGACGCCGTGCGCTTGGCGTTGGTCTTCGTCGTGCGTGCCTTGGTCTGGGTGGCGGTGCTCATGGGTTCTGCCTTCCGTCGGGTGCAGTCGTGCGTCCCCGGACACAGTGCCCAGTGCTAGCAAGAGCAAGCACGATGCTTGCTGTGGACTGGCTCACGGCCCGGCTCGCGGCCGAGCGCTCAGCGCTCCTGCGGCCCGAAGGCGAACCTCGTGTGCTCGGACCAGCGACCGTCGTCGTCGCACACCCACAGCGCCGCGTGCTCGGCCCAGGCCGACAGGGGCAGGCCGTGCTGGACGGCGGCCTGCGCCCGGGCGAGCAGCGCGCCGTCATCGGTGTGGACGACGGTGAGGTGCGCGTGCGGGTGCTCGTGCCTGCCGCGGTACGGCGGCGTCTCGGGCCAGCGCCGCGCGAGCGCCTCGGCGAGCTGGTCGAGGGCGTCGCCGTCGGGCTCGAGGTAGAGCACCCCGTCGGCCTCGAAGCAGCCGAGCTCGGCGAAGCGCACGCGGAAGGCGTCGACGCCGCCGAAGAACCACGCGAGCTCGGCGAGGACGCCGGCGTCGATCTGCGCCGCCGGCAGGAACGGCGCCAGCAGCGTGACGTGCGCCGGGATGCCGACGGCGGCGGACGGGTCGCCCGTGCTCCGCCAGGCGTGCACCAGCGGCTCGGCCTCCGGCACGCAGAGCAGGACGGCGCTGGTCCCCGATCCTTCGCTCACGACGACCCCCGTTCGCCGGCCCCACCCGGGCCACACGTCGGACGACCACACAGTTGCACGACGGTCGCACGCGCACGCAGACGCCCTCGGTAGCGTCGCGTGCCGTGGACGTCCTCGTCGTCGGCTCCGGGGCGCGCGAGCACGCCCTGCTCCTCGCGCTCTCCCGCGATCACGACGTCGGCCGCCTGGTGTGCGCCCCCGGCAACGCCGGCACCGCCGCGCTCGCCGAGAACCTGCCGCTCGACGTCGGCGACCCGGCCGCCGTCGCCGGGCTCGCCACCGACCTCGCGGTCGACCTCGTCGTGGTCGGGCCGGAGGTGCCGCTCGTCGCCGGCGCTGCCGACGCCGTCCGCGCCGCCGGCACCGCCTGCTTCGGGCCGTCCGCCGCGGCGGCGCAGCTCGAGGGCAGCAAGGCCTTCGCCAAGCAGGTCATGCGGGAGGCCGGCGTCCCGACCGCCGCCGCCGACGTCGCCACCGACGCGGACGAGTGCGCTGCGGCACTGGCCTCGCGGCAGCCGCCGTACGTCGTCAAGGCCGACGGGCTGGCCGCGGGCAAGGGCGTGCACGTCGGCTCCGACCTCGACGTCGCGACCGCGTTCGCCCGCGGCGTGCTGGCCGACGACGGCGCGCGGGTCGTCGTCGAGGACTACCTCGACGGCCCCGAGGTCTCGCTGTTCGCGCTCACCGACGGGACGACCGTCGTCCCGCTGCTGCCGGCACAGGACCACAAGCGGGTCGGCGACGGCGACACCGGCCCGAACACCGGTGGCATGGGGGCCTACGCGCCGCTGCCGTGGCTGCCGGCCGAGACGGTCGAGCGCGTGCAGCGCGAGGTGCTGCAGCCGGTCGTCGACGCCATGCGCGAGCGCGGCACCCCGTTCACCGGCCTGCTCTACGCCGGGCTCGCGCTCATCTCGCGCGGCCCGCAGGTGGTGGAGTTCAACTGCCGCTTCGGCGATCCCGAGACCCAGGTGGTCCTGGCGCTGCTCGAGACGCCGCTGGCCGGACTGCTGCACGCCTGCGCCACCGGCACCCTCGACCGCTGCCCGCCGCTGCGGTGGCGGCCCGGCGCGGCGGTCACCGTCGTCGTCGCGGCCGAGGGCTACCCCGGGACGCCGGCCAAGGGCGACGAGATCACCATGGGCCCGCTGCCCGACGGCGTCGAGGTGCTGCACGCCGGCACCGCGCGCACCGGCGACCGGCTCGTGGCGTCGGGCGGACGGGTGCTCTCCGTCACGGCGGTGGCCGACGACCTCGCCGCCGCGCGGGACGCCGCCTACCGGGGCGTCGACGCCGTGCGGCTTCGTGGCGGGCACTGGCGCACCGACATCGCGCTGCGTGCGGTGGAAGGCCAGATCACGGTTCCTTGACGCTCTGCACGCAGGTGTCGTCGTCCGCCGTCCGAGCGGGCAGGATCGCGACAGCGCTTGACCCCCGCTGTGTCGGTCCGCGGAGGCGCCGCGATGTCCACCTTGGAGCGAGTCGGGGGACCGCACCTTCGCGGCTCCGTGCACGAGTGGCACGTCCTGCAGCGCGCGCTGCCGCGCACTCCGGCGGCCGCGCGGCTGGCGCGCGTGACCGCCCGGGTGGCCTGCCGGGCCTGGCGCGTGCCCGCGCTGGAGGAGGCGGCGGCCGTGGTGTCGTCCGAGCTGGTCGGCCTCGTGCTGCGGCGCGACGGCACCGGCGCGATCACGTTCCGCGTGCTCATGACGCCGCGCCGGCTGCGGCTCGAGGTGCACGACCCGACGGGCGGCGTGCCGGTCGACACGGCGGGTGCCGAGACCGCCGTCGCGCTCGTCGACGCGTACACGGTGCGCTGGGGCGTCGAGAGCCACCTGCCCGGCGCCCAGCTGTGGGCCGAGCTGCCCGTCGCCTGACCGCGCCCGCCCGCCCCGCCCGCCGCCTCCCCGGGTGATCAACAGGAGCGCCACGCCGACAACGACCAGCTCCCGTCGGCGTGGCGTTCCTGTTGATCACCGAGTTGGGGATCGAGCGGGCGGGCGCCCGGCCGGGGTCTTGACACCACCCTCCGCTGGCTAGAGTCTGTAGCCGTGGCTACGACCTCTAGCCTGCCGCGCGTCGAGATGCGGCGGACCGCCGTCACCGAGGCGCTGCTCGACCACGCCGTCGACGTGATGACGGAGTCGGGCGTCGGTGCGCTCTCGATCAGCGAGGTGGCGCGGCGCGGTGGCATGCGCGGGCCGTCGGTCTACAAGTACTTCCCGTCGCTGCACGCGGTGTACGACGCGCTGTTCGCACGCGGTCTCCGGCTCATGGTCGAGGCGCTCGACGACGCCTTGGCGCGGGAGCCGGCGGGCATCGGGCGGGTGCGGGCGGGCGCCGTGGCGGTCGTGCGCTGGTGCACCGAGAACCCGGCGCTCGCCCAGCTGATGTTCTGGCGCGTCGTCCCGGGGTTCGCGCCGTCGGACGACGTCTTCGCGGCGAGCGTCGCCAGCATGCAGCGCCTGCGCGACGAGCTGGCCGCGGCCGTGCGGCTCGGGGAGCTCGACGACGACGCCGTCACGGACGACGCGCTGCGCCTGTTCACCGTGCTGCTCAGCGGCCTCATCAGCCAGCAGCTCGCGAACGAGCCCGGCGTCCCCTTCGACCGCGGCGCTTTCACCCGGCTCACCGAGTCGGCGCTCGACCTGTTCTTCACCCGCTACGCCCGGAGGCAGTGATGCAGACGCTCGACACCGACTCGGCCACCACCTGGATCGCGGCGCCACCCGAAGCCGTCTACGCCGTCGTCAGCGACGTGACCCGCACGCCCGAGCTCAGCCCCGAGATCCTGTCCTGCGAGTGGCTCGACGGCACCACCGGACCGGCCGTCGGCGCGCGGTTCCGGGCGCGGAACAAGGCCGGTCGGATGACCTGGCACAACAAGCCGGTCGTCGTCACGGCCGAACCGGGGCGCGGGTTCGCCTTCGCCCGGACCGAGCCGTTCGCCGGCACGGTCGAGTGGCGGTACCGACTCGAGCCGGAGGACGGCGGGACGCGAGTGACGGAGTCCTACGAGGTGACCCGCCCCATCACGCGGATGGGCTGGTTCATCATCGGCGGCCTGGCGGGGTGCAAGGACCGACGGTCCGACCTCCGCCGCGGCATGGAGCAGACGCTCGAGCGGCTGAAGACCGTGGTCGAGGAGCCGGCCGGGCGTCCGGCCGCCACCGGCTGAGCCGGGCGCGGTCTGGGAGACTGTCCCGTCCCTGCCGCGCCACCCGAGGAGCACCTGCGTGATCGAGCGCTACACCCTGCCCGAGATGGGCCGGGTCTGGAGCGAGGCCCACAAGTACGAGCTGTGGTGCCGGGTCGAGGTGCTCGTGCTCGAGGCGCACGCGAAGGCCGGCGTCGTGCCGGCCGACGTCGTCGAGCCGGTCCGCGCGGCGCCCGCGCCGACGCCGCAGGCGGTCGCGGAGATCGAGGCGGTCACCCAGCACGACGTCATCGCGTTCCTGTCGGCCTGGGCCGACAACACCGAGCCGCGCGAGGCGGCGGCGTTCGTGCACTTCGGCATGACGTCGTCGGACCTGCTCGACACCGCGCTGGCGCTGCAGCTGGTCGAGGCGACCGACCTGCTCGTCGCCCGCTGCGACACCCTCGTCGGTGCGCTCCGCGACCTCGCGCTGGAGCACCGCAGCACGGTGCGGGTCGGCCGCACGCACGGCATCCACGCCGAGCCGACCGTCTTCGGGCACCGCATCGCCGACCTCGCCTTCGCGATGGCCCGCTCGCGCGACCGGCTGGTGCGCGCCCGTGACGCCGTCGCCGTCTGCAAGATCAGCGGCGCCGTCGGCACGTACTCGAACATCGACCCGGCCGTGGAGCAGTCGGTCGCGGACGCCCTCGGCCTCACGCCGGCGCCGGCCGCGACGCAGGTCGTCATGCGCGACGGCATCAGCGAGTGGGTGTCGGCGCTCGCCGTCATCGCGACGGTGTGCGAGGCGTTCGCGCTCGAGGTGCGGCACGGGCAGCGCACCGAGGTCCGCGAGCTTTGGGAGCCCTTCGGCAAGGGCCAGAAGGGCTCGTCGGCGATGCCGCACAAGAAGAACCCGATCGCGTCGGAGCGCATCGCCGGGCTGGCCCGCGTCGTCCGCGCGCAGGTCGTGCCGGTCATGGAGGGCATCCCGCTGTGGCACGAGCGCGACATCAGCCACTCCTCGACCGAGCGCATCGCGCTGCCGGACGCCGCCGTCGGCACCGACTACCTGCTCCACCTGACGACGCGCCTGGTCACCGGCCTCGTCGTCGACGCCGACCGCATGCAGGCCAACCTCGACTCGACCGGCGGGCTCGTCTACACCTCGACCGTGTTGCTCGAGCTGGTCGAGATGGGGCTGTCGCGCGAGGACGCCTACGCGCTCACGCAGTCGGCGGCGATGACGACCTGGGAGACCGGCCGGCCGTTCCGCGAGACGCTCCGCGAGGCCGCCGACGCCGCGGGGCAGTCGATCAACGAGGCCCGGCTGGACGAGGTGTGCCGGCCGGAGCGCTTCGTCGAGCGGCTGGCGCCGGTGTTCGAGCGGGTCGCGCAGCTGAGCTGACGGCGCGGCGCGGCGCGTGATCACGGTGCAGCCGGTGCCAGGTCGCTGCGCAGCGTCTGCACCATGATCATCCGGCGCGGCGTGAGCGACCTCGAGCGCGGCGGGTGTCCCGCACCATGGCTGCGGGCACGCCCATCGGCATCCCGACGTCGAGGAGGCGCCACATGGCCCGGCTCACCCGCCCGCGCCGCGGCGAGGGCCGCATGATCGCCGGCGTCTGCGCCGCCGTCGCCGAGGGGCTCGGCCTGTCCACCGGGCTGGTGCGCCTGGGGTTCGTGCTGTTCGGCCTGTTCGGTGTCGGTGAGCTCGTCTACCTGGTGCTCTGGCTCGTCCTGCCGAAGCGTCGGCAGGCCGAGCCGACCTGAGGTCAGAAGGTGAGCCCGAACCGCTCGAGGACCGCCATCGTCCCGGGCAGGTCGAGCTCGCACCCATAGGGCGCGGCCAGTTGCGCCAGCGTTTCTGGGTCGGGGAACTCCGCCAGACCGTCGAGCTCGCGGAACAGGTCTTCCAGGCCACCGGGCGAGATGATCTCCAGAAGCCGCAGCTCTCTGTGGTCGTCGGCATTCCAGAAGGTGTGCCACTCGTGGCGCGGCTTCCACACCAGGTCTCCGCGCTCGGCCGTGATCTCCACGCCGTTGCTCACAGCGCCCATCCGGCCGTCGAGCACCAGGGTGTACTCGTCCTCGCGGGTGTGCCGGTGCAGGGGGGCGATGAGAGCCCGCGGCGGAGCGAGGTGCTCGACGAGGGAGAAGCGCCCGCCGCTCTCCCCGGCGCTGAGCACGAACCGATCTCGGACGCCGTCGGGCGGGCCGAGCCACTCGCCGTCGCCTGCGCGCAGCACCTTCGCCCCGTTCGACAGAGTGGTCATGCGGCGCACTGTGACACCTCGCGCTCTCCGCAGGAACCCCTCGAGGGCTCGCTGGTTGACTGGTCGCGTGCCCGACCTCCCGTTGCCGCTCGTCGCCCGCGGCAAGGTCCGTGAGCTGTACGCCGTCGGCGACGACGCCCTCCTGCTCGTCGCCAGCGACCGGTTGTCCGCCTACGACGTCGTGCTGCCGACAGCGATCCCGGACAAGGGCGCGGTGCTCACCGGCCTGTCGCTGTGGTGGTTCGACCAGCTCGCCGACGTCGTGCCGCACCACCTGCTCACGGCCCGCGTCGCCGACTACCCGGCGGAGCTCCAGCCGCACGCCGACGCCCTGCGCGGTCGGTCGATGCTGGTGCGCCGGCTGGCGATGGTTCCCGTCGAGTGCGTCGCCCGCGGCTACCTCACCGGATCCGGGCTGTCGGACTACCGCGCCACCGGGGCGGTCTGCGGCGTGCCGCTGCCCGAGGGGCTCGAGGACGGGTCGAAGCTGCCCGAGCCGATCTTCACTCCGGCCACGAAGGCGGAGGTGGGCGAGCACGACGAGAACGTGTCGCTCGACGCCGTCGCCGCGGCCGTCGGGCGGGAGCTCGCCGAGCAGCTGCGGCGGGTGACCCTCGCCGTCTACCAGCGCGGCGCGGGGCTGGCCGCCGAGCGCGGCATCCTGGTCGCCGACACCAAGCTCGAGCTCGGCCACGACGCCGACGGCGTGCTGACCCTCGGCGACGAGGTGCTGACCCCCGACTCCTCGCGGTTCTGGCCGGCGGACGGCTGGTCGCCCGGCCGCGCGCAGCCGTCGTTCGACAAGCAGTACGTGCGCGACTGGCTGTCGTCGTCGGGGTGGGACAAGAGGGCGCCGGGTCCCGAGCTGCCGGACGACGTCGTCGAGCGGACCCGGGCCAAGTACGTCGAGGCCTACGAGCGACTCACCGGCTCCTCGTTCGACGACTACCTGCGCACCGCCTGACCGCGACGGGAGGGGCACGGGGTTGGTCGGCGGTGGGCGGTGGGCCGGCGCGGTCGGTAGCCTGCGGGCATGGCTGCGCACCGGGTCGTCGTCGACGTCATGCTCAAGCCGGAGATCCTCGACCCGGCGGGGCAGGCGGTCGCCAACGCGCTGCCGACGCTCGGCTTCGAGCCGGTCACCAGCCTGCGCATCGGCAAGCACGTCGAGCTCGAGCTCGACGCCGAGACGCCGGAGGCCGCGCTCGAGCAGGCCACGAAGATGGCGGACGTGCTGCTCGCCAACCCGGTGATCGAGGACTACACGGTCCGGCTCCGCAACGGTTGAGCCAATGGACGCCGGGTAGCGCACGACATCCGTCAGAAGTCACACCGCCGCTCCGCGTGCGGCCCCCGCGCGCGGGGTAGACGGCGGCCGTGGAGATCAAGCTGACACTCGCCCTCCCGCGGGACGAGTTGTCGGTGCCCGTGGTGCGGCGGGTCCTCAAGCAGGCGATGGGGACGCTCGGCGTCGAGCGCGAGTGCATCGGCGACGTCGAGCTCGCGCTCACCGAGGCCTGCTCCAACGTGCTGAACCACGCCGTCGACGCCGAGGAGTACGAGGTCTCGGCCGGGATCGACGGCAGCACGTGCGTCATCGAGGTCGTCGACCGCGGCGCGGGCTTCGACTCCACGACGCTCGGCCACAGCGACGCCGAGCACTCCGCCGAGGGCGGCCGCGGCATCCAGATCATGCGCGCGCTGGTCGACCGGGTGGAGTTCCAGAGCTCCCAGCCGGCCGGCACGGTCGTCCGGCTCGAGAAGCACCTCCAGTGGCGTGAGGAGTCGGTCATCCGCGCGCTGTCGGAGGGCAAGGACCCGACGAAGCACGGGCCCTGGTCGCAGGACGACGGCGCGCCGCAGACCGCGTGAACCGACGGCGGCGCCGGTAGGCTCGTGGCCGTGCCCCGCATCGGCGTCGTGACCTTCCCGGGCAGCCTCGACGACCGCGACGCGCAGCGCGCGGTCCGTCTCGCCGGAGGTGAGGCGGTGCACCTGTGGCACGCCGACGCCGACCTGTCGGGCGTCGACGCCGTCGTGCTCCCGGGCGGGTTCTCGTACGGCGACTACCTGCGCGCCGGAGCG
>JBKHYE010000095.1:0-12524 GCA_046565705.1 Actinomycetes bacterium | reverse complement strand
AGAGCCAGCCCCGCGGGCGGGAGACGCTCGTCCGGGTGGTGGCCGGTAGGGCCGGCGGTGGGGCGTTCTGCGGCACCGGCGCGGCGGCGCGCGCAGCGGAACCGGCGGGCTGGGTCGGCGCGGCGGCGGCGGCGGTGCGCGCGGCGGAACCGGCGCGCCGGGTCGGCGCAGCGGCGCGCGCAGCGGAACCGGAGGGCTGGGTCGGCGCGGCGGCGGTGGCGGTGCGCGCGGGGGAACCGGCGCGCCGGGTCGGCGCGGCGGTGGCGGTGCGCGCGGGGGAACCGGCGCGCCGGGTCGTTGATCCGGTCGTGGCCGCGGGCCGTGCGGCGGGCGGCGTCCCGCCGTCGTCGGACGGCGTCCGCTGGGCCGGCACGCGGACCGCGCGCGGCCGGCGCGCAGCGGGCCGCGGCACGACGGTGCGCACGGGCGCTGCCGTGTCGATGTTCTCCATCTGGACCTCCAGGGCCGTCCGGCTCCCGTGACGGGCAGCGACGAGCAAAGCGCAACTCGTCACGTTGCGTAAGATCTTCGTGACGTTCAGTGCCCGAGTGCGCCCGATCGGGTGACACAGGTGTGTCCGGGTTCGACGGCATCCGCGGTGGTTCACCGGACCGCCGGCGGGATGAGCGGGTCGGGGTTCCCGCTGAGCCAGCGATGATGCGATGATGCGATAGCATCAGTGCATGCGCACGACGCTCGACGTCGATGACGACGTCCTGACGGCCGTCAAGGAGCGCGCTCGCCGCGAGCGTCGGTCCGCGGGTGCGGTGCTGTCCGACCTGGCTCGCCAGGCGTTGACCGGCGGGGCCGGCGGGCCGGCGGGGCCGGTCGCCCGCCACGGGTTCCGCCCACTGCCCCGTCGTGGCCCGGCGGTCTCGAATGCGCTCATCGACGCTCTCGTCGAGGACGAGTGAGACGGGCACTGCTCGAGGTCAATGTGCTGCTGGCCCTGCTCGACGCCGACCACGTCGAGCACGCTTCGGCGTGGGAGTGGCTCGATGCCGACATCGCCTCGGGTTGGGCGTCGTGCGCCATCACCGAGAACGGCTTCGTCCGGGTCATCACCCAGCCCCGCTACCCGAGCCCCGTCCCGACGGCGCAGGCGCTGGACCTGCTGGCCGGGGCGCGAGAGGGCGGCGACCACGAGTTCTGGTCCTGTGACGTCAGCCTGCTGGACCGGGGCGTCGTCGATGCCTCCCGCCTCCTCGGCCCGCGGCAGGTGACCGACGCCTACCTGCTTGCTCTGGCGGTGTCCCGCGGCGGACGGTTCGTGACCTTCGACCGCGGCCTGTCGCTCGCAGCCGTCCCGGGCGCCGGCGAGGAGCACCTCACCGTCCTGTAGCTGCGCGCAAGCGCCGCCGGGCCCGCCGGTCCACCGCACCGGAGGAGCGGCCCGACGCTCACAACCCCACCGCCGTCGCCGTCGGTGACGGCGGTGACCAGCCCCAGGCGTTGCCCGCCCGCACGGTGTAGCTGTAGACGCGGCAGGTTGTGAGCGACGACCGGTCGGTCCAGGTGGTGCCGGTGACCGTAGCGATCTGGCGCCCGTCGCGCAGGACGATGTATGACGTCGCGCGCGCCGGTGTGGTCCACCGCAACGCGACGTGCCCGTCGGCCCCCGACGCCGTCGGCGCGGCGACGAGCGCGAGCGGTGCGGCCGGGGCTCGCCCGACCATGTGCTCGTGCCCGCCCGCCGGCGCCGACGCGCCGACCGCGTTGCGGGCCACGACCGCGATCCGGTAGGTCCGCCACGGTGTCAGCCGCACCGCCGCCGAGCGCGCGCTGCCGCTCACGGTGGTGAGCACGGCACCGGAGTCGGCGAGGTCGACGACGTCGAAGGCGGTCAGCCCCGAGCGCGTCTGCTGCGGGGTCCCCCACCGCACCGTGACGGTGTCTCCGTTGCGCCCGGACGTGACGCTGACCGGTGCCGACGGCCGGGTCGGCACCGGCGCGCCGCCGCCGATGAGGAAGCTGTTTCCGGCGGTGTTCCAGTGCCGGGCCAGGTACGAGCCGGCGGGCGGGGCGAGGGAGAAGTAGTCGTCGCGGCCGCAGTCGAGCAGGGTGGCGTGAGCGGCGCCGCACCTGGTGGTCATGCTCGCGCCGGAGCCGTCGGGGTAGCACAGGACGTCGTACCGGTCGCGGCAGTGGCCGGCCCGGGTGCTGTGCGGCGCGCTGTGCTGGACCCCGCCGAGCATGTGCACGATCTCGTGCGCGACGACCGTGCCCGACCAGCACCGCGATGACGCCGCCGCGAACATGTTGCCGTCGTTGTTCGGATTGGTCGTCGACGCGCCATCGATCGCGAACATCTCGCCCATCCCGCAGTACGAGGCGCCGTCGACGAACAGCACGTACTTGCGGTCGATCCGCGAGCGCCCTGCCGCCCGCACCGCGGCGACCGTGTCGCGGAACGACGCCAGCTGCGCCGGCGGCACGGTCACCCGGTCGACGTGGACGGCGCACCCGGTCGTGACGACGCGCAGCGCCCGGCGGCCGTCCGACGACCGGGTGAAGACGCCGTTGGCGACGTCCATCGTCTGCCGGATGGTCGGGACGACGGAGGCGTAGCGGTCAGGACGGTCGGAGGCGCGCACGTACACCGCCTGCAGCCGGTTGCCGCTCTGGCCGTCGCCGTCGCAGCTGACCGGCACGGCCGGCGCGCTGCCGCCGCTCCCGGTCGCGTAGGCGCCCGCCTCGTGACCGTGCTGGCACAGCGTGACGCCCTCGACCGGCTCGCACAGCTCCTGCTCGACGCGCTCCTGCACCTGCTCGGTCGCCGCGGCCGGTCCGCTGACGGCACCCGCCGCAGCCGCCGGAACCGCCTGCGCTGCAGGCGGTTCGGGTGCGGGAGCCGGCGTGGCAACGCCGGGGGCCGGAGCCGGCGCCTCGACCTGCACCGGCGCCTCGACCTGCACCGGCGGCGCATGGGTGGCCAGGGCAGCGCCCGAGCCGGTGAGGGCGGTCAGCAGCAGGGTCGCGATCGCGACCACCGCCCGGTTGTGGGCAGGCTCGCGCCTACGGATGGCGTGCATGGTTCCTCGCTCTGCTTCGGCGGCCCGGCTGTCCCAACCGGCGTCACGCCGGTGTGGACCCGTGGCTTTGCGGACCCGCCTCACGACGGGGGTGCCTTTGTCGGCAGCGGCGCCAGGCAGCGTCGCCGGTCCCGCTCCGGCTGGCCGGCCTCCAGGTCGGTCCAGCGGCGAGACGTTCGGGGCATCGACTGCCGCGCGGGGCCGTCCGAAGGGGCCAACAGGGTGAATCACCCCATCCGCACCACCTGAACCGGTTTGTGCTCGGCGACGGCGACCCGCGCCGACATCGATCCCGTCCGCTCGGACGTCATCGGCCTGCGCCCAGGCCGCCGCGCTCGACCCGCCCGCGCTTCCCCCGAGGGGGTGTCCCCCGCGCACTGTTGCGCTCAGGCGCAACTTCCGGCCAGACATGCGCCCCGGCGCAACGCCCGCGCAGAGCAGCGCTGCGAAGAGGGTCACGTGCGCTGGACGCCGGCGTAACGGCGCGGGACCTCGACTCTGCCGCCAAGCGCGCGCTGCGGATCGAACGCCCTGAGGACTACCGCTTCCGGAGCCCGGCCGCCAGCTGCAGGAGCATCTGCTCGGTCTCCTCGCGCACGACCGCCTGCCGCTCAGGGTCTTCGTCCGCCTCGGCGATCATCACCGCGGCGGATGCGAACAGGCTGTGCACCAGGCGGGTTGCCGTCTCGACCGGCATCGGCGTGAAGACGCCGGCGTCGATGAGCACCGTCACCATCGTCCGGCACATCCCGAGCGACCACGGCTCGGCACACGCCAGCCACTCGTTGTAGGGCAGCACCGCCGGGCCCTCGCGCATGACGATGTGCCCGTACCGCGAGTCGCGGCAGGCGTCCAGGAACGCCCGGCACGCCGCGACGGCGCCGTCCCACGGGTCGGCGTGCTCGGCGAAGACGGTGGCGAGCCGCTCGATGACCTGGCGCTCCTGGTCCTCGAGCGCCGCACGGAACAGCTGCTCCTTGCCGTCGAAGTGCCCGTACACGGTGCCCTTGCTGACCCGGGCCGCGGCAGCGACCTCCTCCAGCGACGTCTTGGCGTACCCCTGCCGCGCGAACAGCTCGGCCGCCGCGTCGACCACGGCCGCACGCGTGAGCTCCGCGTACTCCTGCCGGCGCCCCTTGACAGCCTCCATGGCCGCCAAGCATAGTCACTGAACTCAGGGTTCAGTGAATGAACGTCGAGTCCGCAACCAGGAGGTAGCGGTGCACCTCGCCAACCGGCTGCCCGCAGAGGCGCACACCGCCCGCCCCTGGCGGGTCCACGAGATCACGCGCGACTTCACCCCCGAGGACGTCTGGCTGCTGCCGTTCCGCGGGCGGGCCGAGGACTTCCCCCGCCTCGTCGACGTCGTCATGGGTCTGGACCCGTCGCACGGCGGCGGCCGGCTGTCGGACGCGCTGTGGGCGGTGCGCTGGAAGCTCGGCGAGCTCTTCGGCTGGGACGACGAGGGCGCCGGTCTGGACTCCCGCGTCGCCACCCTGCGCGACCGGCTGCCGGCCGACCTGGCCGCGGGGCCGCGCGGGCCGGCGCCGTCCGCCGTCCCGTTCCGGCCGCTGTTCCTCACCGACGAGGAGTACGCCGCCGAGATCGCCAACCGCACGGTGCACGGGGTGCTGCACCTCGGTGCGGTGCCCGACCCGGACGACCCCGACGGCGCCGTCCGCGTGCAGCTCGCGGTGATCGTGAAGCCGAACGGCCCGCTCGGCCGCGCCTACCTGACGGCCATCCGGCCGTTCCGCCGCCTGGTCGTCTACCCGGCGCTGATGCGCCGCGGCCAGGACCTGTGGGAGCGGGCGGCCGCTCCGGACGGAGGTGCACGGACATGACGTGGGAACAGGTGCACGCGCGCACCGCAGCGCTGCGCGAGGTCGCCGACGTCGCCGACCGCCGGCGCGACGGCACGCTCCCCTGGGACGTCGCCGCGCCGACCGGCGCGTTCGCCGATGCCGACGAGCTGCTGCGCGCGCTGCTCGCCCGGTGGTCGACGACGCTGCTCGCCAGGCTCGACGACGTCGTCGAGCGCTCCGACGGCGCCCAGTGCGACGACGTCGCGCGGCTGCTCGCCCAGCTCGCAGCCGAGCAGCCGGGGGTGTCGGCGGTGCTGGCCGCGCACCTGGAGCACCCGGCAGTGGCCGGTGGCTGGCGCCGGGTCGCCGCGCAGGTCGGCCTGGCCACCGGGCTGCCGATGCAGGTGGAGCTCGCCGGTCAGCTGCGCGGCGTCGTCGCCCGGACGGTGACGCCGGCGCGGCGAGAACGGCGCATCGGCGACGCCGTGCGACAGGCCCGCAGGGCGGTGCGCTGCCCGTACGCGCGGGTCGGCCGAGCGGCGTAGTCCACGGAGGGGCAGCTGAGCCGCGCGAGCGCCGCGCGGTGCCCGGCCGGCGTCACCGTCCGCACCGCCCGTCGTTGACTGGCTGACGGCGGCGCCCGGCTGCCTGTGACGAGCAGGAGCGCCCGTGTCCGCGACCCGCGTCGACGACCACCCCACGTGGTACGCGCCGCCGCCTCCGGTGCCGCCGCTGCCTCCCGGCGTCCGGCCGTCGGGGCTGTTCCGGCGGATCAACGCCACGATCGTCGACACCGTGCTCGTGGTGCTGCTCTCCACGGTCGTGACGGCGCCCAGCCTGCTGCTGGCCTCGGAGGAGATCGTGCCTGCGGTGGTGCCGGTCGTCGTCTTCTACGCGGCGTACCTCGGCTGGTACGTCGTTCTGCAGGTGCAGCAGGGACGCACCGGCGGGACGGTCGGCAAGCACCTGCTCGGGCTGCGCGTGGTGCGGGAGGCGACCGGTGAGCCCATCGGCGTCGGCTCCTCCCTCGCCCGTCCGTTCGTGCACCTCATCGACCAGCTGCCCTGCTACGCGGGGTTCTTCGCCCCGATCTTCGACAGCCGCCGCCGCACCTTCACCGACATGGCGATGGGCACCGTCGTCATCCGTGCTCCGCGCGCCCGGCTCGGCATCGGCACCGCTGTCGTCGCGACGACGCTGGCCGGAGTGCTGTCGTTCGGTGCGATGGCGGTGCTGGCGCTGTCGGCCCCGCTGTCCGAGGCGCTCGACGCGTCCGCGGCGGCTGAGCCGGTCGAGGCGGCCCGGCCGACCGCGCTCGTCCCGGTCTCACCACCGACGACGCCGCCCGGCGGGGCGCTGCCCGTCGACGACCTCGACGGCCGGATCATGCCGCCGCTGAAGGGCTTCCGGGAGGCGACTGTCGACTGGACCGGCGAGTTCACCGTCGACCAGCTGGCCGGCGAGAGCGCGGAGAGCCCGCAGGAGGTCGCCGAGGAGGCCGCGATCCTGCGCTCGTGGGGCCTGCAGGGCGGGTTCCGGCGCACCTTCGACGCACCCGGCATCGGCTACACCGTGCTCGTCCACCGGTCCGAGTCGCAGGCCCTGGCCGCGGAGTACCTGCGAGACGGCTTCACCGAGACCGAGACGGCGGACATCGGGATGCCCGACGTCGTCGCCTTCCCGCCGGTGGAAAGCGGCACGGAGCAGTGGGCCCTGTTCGCGCACGGGCCGTACGTGTTCGAGGTCGGGGTCTTCACCACCGGCGAGCCGGTCGAGCCGCGCGACCTGCGCGCCGTGATCGAGGCGCAGCGGTCGTACGCACGGGCGGTGGGCTGAAGAGGGGCAGGAGCCTCCGCGCCCGGCCGAGGACGCACAGGCGACAGCCAGGCGCGGTCGCAACGGCGGAGCCGCGGGCCGTGCGGGTGAGGTGGCGAGTGCGGTGGCCCGGCTCCGGCCGGGCCGATCAGGGTGGCGCGTTCGACGCCCACCCGGTATCGGTGATCCACCGGCCGTCACGGTGCTGCAGGTCTCGCCGACGGTCGTGGTGCTCGTGGTGGTGCTGGAAGCAGAGCAAGATCAAGTTGTCGATGTCGGTTCTGCCGCCGTCGAGCCAGTGCCGCACGTGGTGCGCCTCGCACTGCAGCGGTGGCCGGCGACAGCCCTTGACGACGCAGTGCCGGTCGCGGACGACGAGCGCACGCCACTGCGCCGCGGTGACGATGCGGGCCGCCCGGCCGACGTAGAGCGGGTCGGCGCGTGGGGTGTTGCGCAGTCCGAGCGGGTTGGCCGGCAGCCCGTCGTCGGCAGCGGCGGGCCGGGTGTCGTCGTCACGGACCTGCAGCGCGACCGAGGCGTCGCAGGCCAGGCGCCGCAGCACCTCCTGGCTGACCAGCAGGCCCTCGCCCAGGCTGCCGCCGGCCGGGACGCGCAGCCCGTCGGCATCGCCGGGAGCCCACCCTCCGGTGATCTGGCCGGCCAGGCCGCCTGCAGCGCTGCGCCGGGCGGCGTCCTCGAGCTGCTCGAGAGTCAGCACGACGTGCAGCTGGGCCCGGACGCTGCGCAGGTCCTCCCGGACGGCGTCGCCTCCGCGAGCCGTCATCTCGGCCCGGGCCCACCCGACGAGGACGTCCGCGCGGCGCTGCGCCAGCGACCGCTCGTCGCCGTCCTCCCGGTCCTGCCGCACCGCGAGGTCGAGCCCCGCCAGCAGGATCGTGGCGCCCTCGGCCCCGAGCGAGCCGCCGAGGACCGCACCGTTGCCCACCCGGTCGACGGTGAAGCCGCGCCGTGCCTCGGCCCGCCGCTCGGCGTCACGCCCCAGCTCGGGGTCGATCGCCTCGGCCCGCTCGCGCAGCTGCGCCCGCACCGTCGCCGGGTCGGTGGTGCCCACGAACGCGCAGATCGCCTCGTCGCAGTCCCGGACGATCTTGGGGTCGAGGCCGGCGACACCGGCCAGCGCCGCCCGGGCGTGCTCCTCGGTGGTGCGGCCCTCCCGCAGCAGCGCGCCCAGCCCCGGCAGCTCCTCACGCAGCCGGGTGCCGAGCCGCACCTGCGCCCGCGCCGACACGTCGCTGATGCGCTGGTCGTCACGCAGCCAGGTGGCGGCGGTGACCGCACCGACCGCCAGCTGCGCCCCCGTGGCCTCCATCTCGGCCAGCCCCTGCAGCGCCAGCCCGTCGAGGCTGTTGCGCAGCGCCAGCAGCGCGGACACGTCCGCCGGTCGCCCCGACGGGGCCTGCCGGCGCAGCGTCTCGACGGCCTGCTGCACCGCGACGACGTCAGGCGACACCTGCTCCGGCCGCAGGCCCTGCCCGGTGACGCCGGGCGCCGCGTACTGATCGCCGCACCCGGACGCATCCACGGGCAGCTCATCGGCGGTCGGCTCATCGGCGGTCGGCCCAGCCTCGCCGGCCGGCGCGGCCTCAACCGCCGGCTCCGACGCGAGCAGCGCAGCGACGAGCTGCTCGAAGACGCTCTCGGTCTCGAGCAGCTCCACTGGCCCGCCGTGTTCGAACATGTGTTCGATACCGTACCGCAGATCGGCCCCGATGCAACCCCTTCGAGCAAGATTTTTGCGCCGGCTTGACCGAGTCCAGCCGCCGGCGGAGCTCGGAACCCCCGGCCGAGTCGGGCCGCAGCCTGCCCGTCGCCGGCGGTCGCACCGGTCGTCGGCACCGTGCCTGGCTGCAGGCGTCCTTGCAGGCCGCGCGGCGTAGGCCCCGCCGCACGGGTCAGCCCGTCGGCGCGGCCACCACGTCAGCGCGTCGATGCTGCGGAAGTCGTCCCGGTTGCCCGTGTGGACGGGCAGCCCGCGCGACAGCGCGACAAGACGAAGATCGGCCAGGTGGTGGCACGGCCTCACCCCGCCAGCTCGTCCGCCCCCACGCCCGCCTCCCGCGGCCCCGGCACGAACGCCCGCACCAGCACCGCCTCCAGCTCCGCCGCCACCACGGGCCGCGCGAACCAGTACCCCTGCGCGACGTCGCACCCCGCCCGCCGCACGACGTCGGCCTCCGCGGCGGTCTCGATGCCCTCCGCGACGGTCCGCAGCCCCAGATCGCGGGCCAGCGAGATCATCCCGTCGACGATCCGCCGCCCGTTGCGCGACCGCACGCCGCGGATGAACTCCCGGTCGAACTTCAGCGTGTCCACCGGCAGCGCCGCCAGCTGCGCCAGCGAGGAGAACCCCGAGCCGAAGTCGTCCATGGCGATGGAGAACCCGACGTGCCGCAGCCGGGCGACGCACCGGTTCGCGTTCAGGTCCGGCATCGCGCTCTCGGTGATCTCGAGCATGAACGCCGACGGCTCCACCCCCTGCGCACGCACCGCGCGCACCGCCTCGTCGGCGAACTCCTCCACCAGCTGGTGCGGCGAGACGTTCACCGACAGCACCGGCAGCACCAAGCCCGAGGACGCCCAAGCGGCCAGCTCGCGCGCGGCGGCATCGAGCACCCAGGCGCCGATCTCGACGATGGCGCCGGTCTCCTCGGCCAGCGGCACGAACTCCATCGGCGGCACGTCGCCGTGCACCGGCGAGCGCCACCGCAGCAGCGCCTCGGCGCCGATCACGGCCCCGTCGGCCAGCGACACCATCGGCTGGTACACCAGCCGCAGCTCTCCGCGGGCCGCCGCGCCGGGCAGCGCCTGGGTGAGCAGGTGCCGCCGCTCGGCCCGCTCGGCCATGTCGTCGGTGAAGACGGCGACGCGCGCCGACCGCGAGCGCTTCGCCTCGTACATCGCCAGGTCGGCGCGGCGGAGGATCCCTGACGCCGTGTCGCCGGCCCGGCTGGTCGCGATGCCGGCGCTGGCGCCGACCGAGACGGTGACGGCGCCGACGGTCGAGCGGTGCCCCTGGGTGAGCGCGTCGGCCACCCGCCCGGCGCGGTCGAGCGCGTCCGGCGCGACGAGCACGATGGCGAACTCGTCGCCGCCGAGCCGGGCCGGCAGGGCGGTGTCGCCGGCGTCGTGCCGCAGCCGCCGCCCGAACTCGCCGAGCAGCTGGTCGCCGACGGCGTGCCCGAAGGTGTCGTTGACCTCCTTGAACCCGTCGAGGTCGAGCAGCACCACGGCGACCGTGCCGGGAGCGCACTCGACCATCGAGACCTCGAGCGAGGCCAGGCACGAGCGCCGGTTCGCCAGGCCGGTGAGGTGGTCGATCGTCGCGTCGCGCGAGAGCCGCTCGGCGATCGCGCTGACGTGGCTGGAGTACAGCACCTGCCGGGCGACCAGGCCGAGCACCATGACACCGCCGAGCACCGCGACGACCTCGTCGATCACCTGCTGGCGGATGAGCACCTGCTCGACGCCGACGACGGCGGTGACGACGATCGGCAGGTGCGGCAGCGCCGCGTCGACCCAGCCGATCAGCCGGGTTCGCTGCTCCGACAGCCCGGTGGTCGGCAGCAGCGCGCCCCACACCAGCGTCGCGAGGCCGCCCTGCAGCACGACGTTGGTCCAGTCGAAGCTCTCGACGCCCGACGCGATGCGCGCCGCGCTGCCGGCGTCGGCGACCGCGACGAGCAGCATGCCGACGGCGGCCAGCTGCAGGAAGCGCCGCAGGTCGCCGCGGGCGTTGCCGGCGACGGCGACCGCCACGACGGCGACGACGAAGTCGACGATCGGGTAGCCGAGCAGCACCGCCTTCTCCAGGCCGGTGCGCGAGCTGGCGTGGTACAGCGGTTCGAGCAGCAGCATCCAGAACAGCAGCCCCATCGCGCAGGTGACGACGACGGCGTCGAGCACCGCCCGCGGCCGCCCGCCCTCGCGGTGCGCGTCGCTCGGGACGGAGAAGAAGCCGATCAGCGCGGCCGGCACCCACATGAGCGGGGCGAGGTTGGCCGGTGAGAGCGTCGGCAGCACCGGGACCATCGCGGCGTAGACGGCTGAGACGACGAAGCCGGCAGCCGCCGCCCCGAGCGCGGCGGCGAGCCACAGCCGCGCCCGCCGCAGCCGCGGGTCGCCACTGCGGGCGGTCACGAACATCGCCGAGCCGGCGGCGATCAGGCTCAGCGCATGGACGGACAGCGCGATGTCGAGCGCCGCGCCAGGGACGACCTCGGCGGCGAGCAGCAGGAGCGCAGGCGAGGCCAGCGCGACGCCGGTCAACAGCCGCCAGGACGTCCGCAGCTCGGCCACCCCCTCGCCGGTCGCTTCGACGGCGATCACGTCACCTTGATCGCCCGATCGGGTGACTGGGTGATCACGAGCGCCGATGCGGGCGACTGAGCCGGTCAGCCGCGAAGCAGCTCCAGGTAGGCGTCGCCGACGGCCTCCCACGAGTACTTGTCCTGGGCGTGCCGGCGAGTGCGCTCGCGAACCTCGGCGAGCTCGGCCGCATCGAGCCGGGCGACCCGCTGGAGGCACCCGGCCAGCTCGTCGGTGTCGGCGAACATCCACGCCACCGCCCCGGCGACCTCGCGGTTCTCCGGCGTGTCCAGCACCAGGCACAGGTTGCCGGCGCCCATGGCCTCGATGAGCGCGGGGTGGGTGCCGCCGACCTCGGTGGCATGGACGTAGGCGCGCGCGTTCGCCTGCAGGCCGCGGTAGCCCTCGCCGTACACGGCGCCGGGCATGAGCACGCCGTCGTCCGCGGCCGCGCGCACCTCGGCGTCCAGCGCGTCGTCGTAGGTCGCCACACCCAGCATCACCAGCGGCATCGCGACGCCCGAGCGCCGGTGCGCCTCGGCCACCATGACCGGGTTGTTCTCCCGCTCCCAGCGCGAGACGTAGAGGACGTAGTCGTCCGGCCGCACGTGGACCTCGGCCGGCAGCGGCAGCTCACGGGGCAGCAGGTCCGCGCCGTACGGGATCATCATCGAGTCGCTGTCGTGCCGCACCCGGTAGTAGGTGCGGACCTCGTCGGCGTCGGTGACCAGCACCGACGCGAACCGCACCGACAGCCACTCGCCGAGGCGATACCAGGTCCGCCCGGCGACGCCCCACTTGCCGCGCCGCCACTCGAGCCCGTCGACGTTCATCACGACGCGCCGCCCGAACAGCCGCAGCACCGGCAGGGCAAGGGCGTTCGCGGCGTTGCACAGCACGACGTCGCGTATGCGGGTGGTGAAGACCAGGTGCAGCACCGACAGCAGCGTGTGCACCACCGTGTCGAAGTACTTGCTCTTGATGGTGGGCAGCGTGACGAGCCGGACGCCGTTCCACTGGTCACCCGCCGTCGCGTAGTGCGAGCGGCAATAGACCGTCACGGGCACCTCGCGGGCGCGCAGGTGCAGCGCGAGCCGCTCGGCGAAGGTCTCGAAACCGCCGTAGTTGGCGGGGATCCCGCGGGTTCCCAGCACGGCGACGCCGCGCTCGAGCGTGCCGGTCGGCGGCTGGCGGCGGGCCCGACGTCGGGGACTGGCACCGGCCACCCGCAGCAGCGGGACGCCATGCAGCATCGTCAGGCTGGCCACCCGCAGGTTGAGGTCGCCGAAGCCGGGCGCGAGCAGCACCTCGATGTCGTTGTCCGACAGCGTGGTGGCGAGCCGAGTGAGCTCGGGCGGGTCCTGGCCGGTCGGGACGATGAGCCCGTCGATGCGGTCGCGTGACGCTCGCTGCCGCAGCTCCTCCGGGCTCAGGCCCTCGGGCAGGAAGCCGGTGACGATGAACGGCGCGCCCGACGCACGGGTCAGGTCGCCGTGCAGCCGCTGGGCGACCGGCCCGTCGCCGAGGATCGCGTAGCGCTCGAGCG
>JBKHYE010000094.1:0-16462 GCA_046565705.1 Actinomycetes bacterium | reverse complement strand
ACCAGCTTCCCGTCGTGCTCCCGGACCTGCGCGGCGAGGACCTACGCCCTGCCGGCACCTCGCCGCTGGCGTCCGCGACCGACTGGGTGAACACCTCGTGCCCGTCCTGCGGCGGGAACGCGCAGCGCGACACCGACACGATGGACACCTTCGTCGACTCGTCCTGGTACTTCCTGCGCTACTGCTCGCCGGACTTCGAGGACGGGCCGTTCGACGTCGAGAAGGTGCGCGAGTGGATGCCGGTCGCGCAGTACGTCGGCGGCGTCGAGCACGCGATCCTGCACCTGCTCTACGCGCGCTTCTTCACCAAGGTCCTGCACGACATGGGCATGGTCGAGCCGGTCGAGCCGTTCGCCGCGCTGCTGAACCAGGGCCAGGTGATCCTCAACGGCTCGGCGATGAGCAAGTCGACCGGCAACCTGGTGAACCTCGGCGACGAGCTCGCGCGCTACGGCGTCGACGCGGTGCGGCTGTCGATGGTGTTCGCCGGTCCGCCGGAGGACGACATCGACTGGGCCGACGTGTCGCCGACGGGGTCGGTGAAGTACCTGGCGCGCGTCGCGCGGCTCGCTGCCGACGTCGGTGCGCTGCCGCCATCGGACACCCGTGACGAGGCGGTCGACAGAGCCGTCGCGCGCGCCGTCGACGACGTCACGCGGCTGACCGAGCAGCACCGGCTCAACGTCTCCGTCGCCCGGTTCATGGAGCTGACGTCCGCGCTGCGCAAGGGCGTCGACGGCGGTGCCGGCGCCGCGTCGCTGCGCGACGGCGTCGAGGCGCTCGCCGTGATGCTGTCCTGCTACGCGCCCTACACCGCCGAGGAGGCGTGGTCGCGCCTCGGCCACGACGTCGACGCCGGAGACTCGGTGCACGACACGACCTGGCCGACGGCCGATCCCGCGCTGCTCGTCGAGGAGACCGTCACCTGCGTCGTCCAGGTGGCCGGCAAGGTGCGCGACCGCCTCGAGGTGCCGCCAGGCATCGGCGAGGACGAGCTGCGCGAGCTCGCGCTCGCGTCCGAGGCCGTCCAACGCAGCCTCGACGGCCGGGCGGTGCGCACCGTGGTGGTGCGCCCGCCCAGGCTCGTCAACGTCGTGCCCGCCTGACCCTCCGCGTGCGCACCGCGAGAGCGGTCATCACGAGCAGGAGAGCGGCGAGCGGAACCGCCGGGTCGGCGCCGGTCTTCGGCAGGGTGCCCCCCGCCTGCGAGGGCGTGCCGTCGGTGCCGGTGCCGGGCGACCCGCTGCTGCCGGTGTCGCGGTCCCACGACAGCAGGTTCTTCGCCATCTCGTAGGCCGTGAAGGTGATCGAGTAGTCGTTCAGCCCGAACGGGTGGTCGTACTCGTCGGTCGGGAACGGCAGGAGCGAGCCGAGCACGCGCACCTGCCCGTCGCCGACCGGGATCTCGCCGTAGGTGACGTTGCCCTCGTCGGAGTCGCCGACGACGCCGACCACGCGCCCGCCGGCGTCGGTGAAGGCCTGCGGTGTGATCCCGTGCTGCGGCAGGGTGCTGGCGTCTCCGCCGTCCTCGTCCTGGATGGCGTAGCCGATCGGCACCGGCTCGGTCGTCTGCTTGCGGTGCCGCGGGCCCTCCGCCGAGCCGGCCGGGTGGACGCCTGCGGCGAGCGGGTCCTCGTAGGTGTCGTCCGACGAGCCGCCGGCGTCCGCCTGGAAGCTCACCGACCCCGCGTAGACGTCCTCGACCGTGATGGCCTCCTCCGGCACCAGACCCATGTCGGCCAGGCCGGACAGCGCGTCGTCGGTGAGGACGACGTTGCCGCCCTGCTCGGCGAAGGTCTTGAGCCGCCTGGCCACCGCCGGATCGCTCAGCGTGCGGTCGACGGCGACGACGGTGTCGAAGGACGACAGGTCGCGGCCACCGGCCACCTCCGCGGCGGGCACCGGCGTCAGCTTGCCGTCGCCGGCGAAGGGCGCGAGCTCCTCGAAGAAGTCGAGGTTGCTGACGTCGTACGGCAGCTGCCCCGGGTCCGGCCACGCCTTCTGCGTGGTGAACGTGATGTCCGCGTCGGCGCGCGCGGGGGTGGGCCCGGAGAGCCGGATGCGGTAACGGCCGGGGGTGATGTCGTTCGCGTCCACCTGCATGCCCGCCTGCAGGTACACGGGGGACTGGTTGAAGTCCTGGTTCACCGTGGTCCAGCCCGTGCCGCCGGGCTCGGGCTCCTCGGTGTTCTCGCGCTCGACCGCCACCGTCAGGACCGCGTTCGGGCTGATCCCCTGCACGTTGGAGAACGTCAGCTTCGCCGACAGCCCGCCGTTGTGCACGCCGTCGGCGTGGCCCAGCACGTCGAACTCGAAGGTCGCGTCTCCGGCGCCCTTGGTGATCGTCTGGTTCTCGATCGGGTCCTGCGGCGGCAGCGCCGGCGGCGGTGCCGGCGTCGGCGAGCCAGGGTGCGACAGGCGCTCGGGCTGCGTCAGGTAGGCCGCCCTGCCGGTGAAGCGGAAGCTCTGGTCCTCCGGCAGCAGCGTGTAGTTGACCATCGCGTAGATGAGCGACTTGTTGCCGTCGACGTGCAGCTGCTCGGCCGACGGGAAGAAGCACTTGCCGGTGTAGCAGTTCGACAGGTGCGACAGGCTCATCTCGTTGTCGATGAAGTCGGCGTCGAGGCCGAGGTCGCTGTCGGCCCAGTCGCCGATCGCGCCGGTCACCGTGTACGCGATGGTGTCCCAGATCGAGCCGTACTGGACGCCGTAGACGCGGGCCGAGGGATCGCACCCGGGCTCAGGCGCGTCCAGCGCGCACGACGGCGGGGCGTCGTTCGGCTTGATGAGCGGGTTCCAGGACAGCCGCTCCTCGGCGTCCTCGTACGCGCCCTGGGTGAACTGCAGCATCCGCTGGTTCTTGCCGTACGGGCGCTGCGAGGCGCCGAGCAGCGTGAAGGAGAACGCGCGGTCGATGAGCTGGCCGTGCAGGTCGACGCCGCCGTCCCACTTCTGCGAGATGGACTTCCAGACCTTGGCGAACGACGCCGTCTCGGGCTCGCTCGCGGGCGTGTACGGGCGGAACGTGAAGCCCTTCTCGGGCCAGTCGCGGTTCAGGTCGACGCCGTTGCCGTTGTACCGCTGGTAGGCGAGCCCGCCCTGGTTCGTGTCGCCGCGCCGCCAGCCGTCGGGGTTGTTCATCGCGAACCAGATCTCGCTGTCCTGCAGCACCTGTCCCACCGGCAGCGAGTCCGGCTCCGTCTCCATGATCGGCTGGTCCGGGTCGGTGGCAGCCCACGTGGCGAGGTCCTCCGCCGCCCGCAGGCCGCCTTCCACACCGGCCTTCTCGATGCCGTGCAGCGACAGCGTGAACAGGAAGAGCTTCTTGTCCTTCGTCGACGCCTCGTCGGTGATGCGCACCATGTAGAGGTCGGACTTGTCGCGCTCGAGGGTGGGCGTGGCCAGGCCCGCGGACTGCCCGCCGCCGGGCACGTCGGCGAGCAGGTCGGCGAAGTCCTCGCGCAGGTTGTAGACCTCGACGAACCGCGGGAACTTCTGCTCGAGGAACTCCACCCCGCCGACCGCCTCGGTGTACTGGATGAAGTCGACGGCGCGGCACTCGGCGTTGCCCTTGGCCCACGGGGACTCGCCGGGCAGCTGCGCTGGGAGGCCGCCGTAGGCCTGCGGGTCGGGGAAGACGCGCCCGCACTGCTGGTACCGCTCCTCGTCGGTGGCGACCGGGGTCGCCGCCGCCGGCGCCGGCACGGCGAGCAGAGCGGTGGATGCGAGCGCGACGGTGACGAGAGCGCGAACAGGCCTCACGGCGTTCCTTCCTGCGGAGGAGGCGCATGGTGGCACCGCTTCGCGTCCGCGTCTGCGGAGGTGCGCGGAGGTCTAGCCTCGCGGCATGACCAGCCCCGTCGCCGTCGTCACCGACAGCACGGCGTACCTGCCGCCCGGCGTCGCGGAGAAGTACGGCATCGGCGAGGTGCCGCTGCACGTCGTGCTCGGCACACGCACCGGCGCGGAGACCGTCGAGGTGTCCCCGACAGAGGTTGCCGACGCGCTGCGGGAGCGGCGCGTCCAGGTCTCGACGTCGCGCCCCACGCCCGGCGAGCTCGTCGAGGTCTACCGGGCGACCGGTGCCTCGTGCATCGTCTCGGTGCACCTGTCGGCGGCGCTGTCCGGCACGTACGACGCGGCTGCGCTCGCCGCGGCCGAGGTCGCCGCCGACGGCGTCGAGGTGCGCGTCGTGGACAGCCGCACCATCGCCATGGGACTCGGGTTCGCCGTCGTCGCGGCCGCACGCGCCGCGAGCGAGGGCGGCGACGTCGACACCGTCGCGCAGCGCGCGCAGGACGCCGCCGCGGCCACCGACGTCCTGTTCTACGTCGACACCCTCGAGCACCTGCGTCGCGGCGGGCGCATCGGCGCGGCAGCGGCGCTGGTCGGCACGGCGCTGGCGGTCAAGCCGCTGCTGCACGTCGTCGACGGCCGCATCGCGCCGCTGGAGAAGGTGCGCACGGCGTCGAAGGCGCTGGCCCGGCTGGAGGAGCTCGTCGCCGAGCGTGCCGGCGACGCACCGGTCGACCTCGCCGTGCACCACCTCGCGGCAGCGGACAAGGCAGCGGCGCTCGCGGAGCGCCTCCGTTCGCGCGTCCCGGGCGTGCAGGAGCTGCACACGTCGGAGGTGGGCGCGGTCGTGGGCGCGCACGTGGGGCCGGGCCTGCTCGGAGTCGTGGTCTCCCGGCGGTGAGCACGCTCCTGGTCCTGGCGGCGGTCGCGGGCTACCTGGCCGGGTCGGTGTCGACGGCCACCATCGTGGCGAGCCGCCGCGGCGTCGACCTGCGCACGGTCGGCTCCGGCAACCCCGGCGCGACCAACGTGGGACGCGCGCTCGGCCGCCGTGCCGGTGTCGTCGTGGCGCTGCTGGACGTCGCCAAGGGGCTGCTGCCCGCTGCCGCGATGGGCGCGGTCGACCACCGGGCCGGTCTGGTCGCCGGTGTCGCTGCCGTGCTCGGGCACGTGACGTCGCCGTTCCTGCGCGGCCGGGGCGGCAGAGGCGTCGCGACCGCCGCCGGCGCGGTGCTCGGGTCGCACCCGCTGTGGGCGCTGGCGGTGGTGGCTGTGTGGGCCGTCGTCGTGGCGGCGTCGCGGTGGGTGGCGCTGGCGTCGATCAGCGCGGCGCTGACGGTGCTCGTCGTGGCCCTCGTCGCCCGTGAGGACGTGGTGTGGGCGGCGTGCCTGGCGGCGATCGTGGTGGTGCGGCACCAGCCGAACCTCGCCCGCCGCCTCGAGCGCCGGCGGCCGCCGCCGCTCGGCGCCGACGGCTGACCGGTCCACACCCGGCGCCGCGGTCCACAGCCGCCCGGCGAGCACGCGCCTGCGGCCGCTCGGGTGGCACCGTCCCGGCGTGCGACGCCGCCGGGAGCCCGTGGTCGACCCGCCGCTGGCCGCGGCGCGCCTCGACCGGCTGTTCGCGACGCCGGGCAGCGGCTGGGTGCCCCTGCCTGCGGAGGGACCGGGGAGCTCGCCGGAGCCGGTGCAGCCCGAGGAGTCGTCGTGGTCGCCGCCGGCGCCTGCCGACGACCCGCCACCCGCGCTCGTGGGCGGGCTCGTCGACCTGCTCCCCGAGACGGTGCGCGGCGGCCGCGTCGACCCGGGCCGACGCGGAGCCGCCGCGCTGCTGCTGATCGGCGTGCTCGCGGCGGTCGTCGCGGCAGCCGTGGTGCTGCGCGGGCAGCCGGCCGAGGTGGTCGTGCCCGAGGTCGCCGAGAGCGGCACGCCGTTGCCGGGCAGCGACCAGGCGTCGGCCGCGCCCACCGGCGAGCTCGTCGTGTCGGTCGCGGGGGAGGTCGTCCGTCCCGGACTCGTGCGGCTGCCGGCGGGCAGCCGCGTCGACGACGCGGTGCGTGCCGCCGGCGGTCTCGCGCCCGGGGCCGACGTCGGCCTGCTGAACCTCGCCCGCAGGCTGGTGGACGGGGAGCAGGTGCTCGTCGGGATCGACGCCCCGCCCGGAGCGCCGGCCACGGGCGGTGCCGCGCCGGGCGGGCTGCTCGACCTCAACGCCGCGACGGCCGAGCAGCTCGACGCGCTGCCGGGCATCGGACCCGTGCTCGCCGAGCGGATCGTCGAGTGGCGCACCGAGCACGGCGGCTTCCGCAGCGTCGACCAGCTGCGTGAGGTGCCCGGGATCGGCGAGTCGAAGTACGCGACCCTCAAGGGCAAGGTCGTCGCCTGATGCCGGACGACCGGCCGGACCTGCGCCTGGTGGCCCCGGCGGTCAGCGTCTGGCTCATCACCTGGCTCGGGCACCTGGCGCCCCCGGCGGTGCTCGTCGCTCTCGGCTGCGTCGCGCTCGTCGCGGCCGCGCTGCTGCTCCAGCGCCGCGGCCTTCCGCACCGATCGGTCGTGGCGGCCACCTGCGCGTGCGCCGCCGCGGCGTGCGTGGTCACCGGGCTGCACGTCGGCTCGCGGACGACCGGGCCGCTGCCGGAGCTCGCCCGCGAGCAGGCCGCGGTGACCGTCGTCGGCACGCTGACCGCCGACCCGCGGCCGGCCGTTCCGCGCACCCCCGCGCACGCAGCCGCCCGCGACCTCGTCGTCGTCGAGCTGCGGGTCGAGCAGGTCGAGGCCCGCGGGCGCACGCACGTGCTGCGCAGCCCCGCGCTCGTGCTGTCCACCGACCCGAACTGGCTCGGGCTGCTCCCGAGCCAGCGGGTGAGGACCGAGGGGCTGCTGCGGCCGGCGGAGCGGGGCGACGACGTCGCCGTCGTCCTCTCCGCACGCGGGCGTCCCTCGGTGCTGACGGGGCCGAGCCGGCTGCAGCGCGCGGCGGGCCACCTGCGCGAGGGGCTGCGCGACGCCGTCGCGCCGCTGCCGTCGCGAGAGCGAGGGCTGCTGCCCGGGCTGGTCGTCGGCGACGACGGCGCGCTCGACGGCGGCGTGCGGGACGACTTCCGCGCCGTCGGGCTGACCCACCTCACGGCCGTCTCGGGCACGAACTGCTCGATCGTCGCGGGTGCGGTGCTGCTCCTGTGCGTGCGGCTCGGCGTGGGGCTGCGCGCCCGTCCCGTCGCCGCCGGGCTCGCGCTGGCCGGCTTCGTCGTGCTCGCCCGTCCCGACCCGAGCGTCCTGCGGGCCGCCGTCATGGGCGCCGTCGGGCTGCTCGCGCTCGCCACCGGCACGAGACGCGCGGCGGTGCCGGCGCTGTGCACCGCCGTGCTCGTGCTGCTGCTGCTCGACCCGGACCTCGCCGGCACCGCCGGCTTCGCGCTGTCGGTGCTGGCCACCGCCGGCCTGCTCGTGCTCGCGCCGCCGTGGACGCGCGTGCTGCGCCGCCGGCTGCCGCTGTGGCTGGCCGCGTCGCTGGCGGTCCCCGCCGCCGCCTTCGTCGCCTGCGGGCCGGTCGTCGTGGCGCTGTCGTCGCAGGTCGGGCTGCTGACCGTGCCGGCGAACATGCTGGCGGCACCGGCTGTCGCCCCGGCCACCGTGCTGGGCGTGCTCGCTGCCGTCGCGGCGCCTGTCGCGATGCCGTTCGCGCAGGCGCTGGCGTGGCTGGCCTACCCGCCGACGGCCTGGCTCGTGCGCATCGCCGACGTCGGCGCCGGGCTGCCCGGCGCCACGGTGCCGTGGCCGGGTGGGGGCACGGGTGCCGCGCTGATGCTCGTCGTCACGCTGGCGCTGCTGCTCGTGCTCGCGCGCCGGCGCTTGCGCGCGGTCGCGCTGGCCGCCGCGACAGGCGTCGTCGTGGCCACGGGCGGGCTGGCGGCCGCCCGACCGGCCTGGCCGCCACCGGGCTGGTTCGCGGTGGCGTGCGACGTGGGGCAGGGCGACGCCGTCGTCCTGGCGGCCGGCCCGGGCAGCGCGGTCGTCGTCGACGCCGGCGGCGACCCGGCCGCCGTCGACGGGTGCCTGCGCCGGCTGCGCGTCGGCACGGTTCCGGTCGTGCTGCTCACCCACCTGCACGCCGACCACGTCCTCGGGCTGCCGGGCGTGCTGCGCGGACGCCGGGTCGGGCTCGTGCAGGTCGGGCCCAGCGACGAGCCGGCCGAGCAGCAGGAGCGGGTCGCGCGGTGGGCGCGTGCAGCCGGCGTGCCCGTCGCCCGGCCGGGCCTCGGCGAGCTCCGCCGCGCCGGTCGGCTGGTGTGGGAGGTGCTGGCGCCGGCGCGGGTGTACCGCGGCACGCGCTCCGACCCGAACAACGCCTCCCTCGTGGTGCGCGTCACCGTCGGCGGCACCCGGCTGCTGCTCACCGGCGACGTCGAGCCCGAGGCGCAGGGCGACCTGCTCGAGCGCGGCACCGACCTGCGGGCCGACGTCCTCAAGGTCCCGCACCACGGCAGCCCGCACCAGGAGCCGGCCTTCCTGGACGCCGTCGCAGCGCGCGTCGTCGTCACGTCCGTCGGCGCGGACAACACCTACGGCCACCCCGCCCCGACGACCCTGGCCCGGCTCACCGCGCGCGGCGCGCTCTCCTACCGAACGGACCTGCACGGCGACGTCGCGCTGGTGCTTCGGGGCGGGCAGCTCGGCGTGGTCGCGCGCCGCGGGGCAGCGCCGGCCGCAGCGGCTGCCGTGGAAGCATGGACGCCGTGCCCGCCGACGACGTGCTCGCCCCGCTGACGCTCGTCGTCGGCGACGAGGAGCTGCTCGTCGCGCGCGCCGTGAGCGAGACGGTTCGGGCCGCCCGCGCCGCCGACGCCGACGCCGAGGTCCGCGACCTGCTGTGCGCCGAGCTGCAGCGCGGCGACGTGCTCGACGCGCTGTCGCCGTCGCTGTTCGGTGGCCGGCGGGTCGTGGTGCTGCGCGCCGCGCAGGACCTGCCGAAGGACCTCGTCGACGAGGTGGTGGCCGCGGCCGGCGACGTCCCCGACGAGACCTCGCTCGTCGTCGTGCACGCCGGCGGCGCCAAGGGCAAGGCGCTGCTGACCGCCCTGGCCGCGACCAAGCCGCGCCGGGTCGACGTGCCGAAGGTGACCCGCCCGAGCGAGCGCCGCGAGTTCGTCAAGCGCGAGCTGCGCCGCGACGGCCGCCAGGTCGACGACGACGCGGTGACGCTGCTGCTCGAGGCGGTCGGCAACGACCTGCGCGAGCTGGCGTCGGCGGCCGAGCAGCTGCTGGTCGACACGACCGGGCCGATCACCACCGAGGCAGTCGCGCGCTATCACCGCGGCCGCGCCGAGGCGTCCGGCTTCGCCGTCGCCGACCGCGCCGTCGAAGGCGACCTGGCCGGGGCGCTGGAGCTGGCCCGCTGGGGCACGAGCACCGGGCTCGCGCCCGTGCTGGTGACCAGCGCGCTGGCGAGCACGCTGCGTTCGGTGGCGATCGTCGCGTCGTCGGCCGGCGTGCCCGCGGGCCAGCTCGCCGCGCAGGTCGGCATGCCGCCGTGGAAGGTCGACAAGACGCGCAAGCAGGCCCGCGGCTGGCATCCCGACGCGCTCGCCACGGCGCTGCGGGCGGTCGCGCGGGCCGACGCCGACGTCAAGGGCGGCGCCGTCAGCGCGCCCTACGCCGTCGAGAAGGCGCTGGTCGCCGTCGTCACGGCGCGCAGCGGGCGATGAGCGACGCCGGCAGCGACACCAGCAGCGACACCAGCAGCGACGCGCCGCCGCGCAAGCGGCCGCTCTACCCGCGGCTGCTGCGCCTGAAGAACATCTCGCCGAACGGCTGGCAGCGGGCCGCGCTGGGGGAGGGCGCGCTCGCCGTGGCGGTCGTGCTGGTGCTCGCCGACCTCGCCTCGGCCTGGACCCTGCTGGCCCTGCCGCTCGGCGTCGCCGTGGTGGTCAAGGCCCACGACCTGCTCGCCGGGCTGCTGCGCGAGCCCGCGGACGACGACGGCGCCGGTCCCGAGGAGGGAACGGCGCCGACGGACGACCAGGTCTAGGAGCTGCTGCCGGTGAGCTGCCGGGCGCGCTTGGCCATCGCCGACTTGCGGTTGGCGGCCTGGTTCGGGTGGATGACGCCCTTGCTCGCGGCCTTGTCGAGCTGCTTGCTGGCGTCGCGCAGGGCGGCGGTCGCGGTGTCGACGTCGCCGGCGTCAGCGGCCTCGCGGAAGCGGCGCACCGAGGTCTTGAGCGACGACTTGACCGACTTGTTGCGCAGGCGCGCCTTCTCGTTGGTCTTGATGCGCTTGATCTGCGACTTGATGTTGGCCACGCGAAAGAGTCCGTCCGTTCCGGGATGAGGGCGCGCGGGACCGCCCGCACGTGCGCAGCCGACGACGATACCAGCCGGCCCGCCGCGGACCCGCCCCGCGATGATCAACAGGGAGGCCACGCCGACGAAGCGGGCGCTCCTCTGGCGTGGCGATCCTGGTGATCACCGGCGAGCGGCGGACGGCGGACGGCGGGCGGCGAGCGGCGAGCGGCGGGCGGCGGGCGGCGGGCGGCGGGCGGCCGCGTCCTTACGATGGAGCGTGCCCTCCGGAACCGATCCGCAGAAGATCCGCAACTTCTGCATCATCGCCCACATCGACCACGGCAAGTCGACGCTGGCCGACCGGATGCTCGGGCTCACCGGGGTGCTGAGCGAGCGCGACGCCCGCGCGCAGTACCTGGACCGCATGGACATCGAGCGCGAGCGCGGGATCACGATCAAGTCGCAGGCCGTGCGGCTGCCGTGGACCGGGCTCGACGGCGTCGAGTACGTCCTCAACCTCATCGACACCCCGGGCCACGTCGACTTCACCTACGAGGTGTCCCGGTCGCTGGAGGCGTGCGAGGGCGCGCTGCTGCTCGTCGACGCCGCGCAGGGCATCGAGGCGCAGACCCTCGCCAACCTCTACCTGGCGCTCGAGGGCGACCTGCAGATCATCCCGGTGCTCAACAAGATCGACCTGCCGGCGGCGCAGCCGGCCAAGTACGCCGCCGAGCTCGCCGGGATCATCGGCTGCGACCCCGCCGACGTCCTGCGCGTGAGCGCCAAGACCGGCGAGGGCGTCGAGGACCTGCTGCACGAGATCGTCCGCCAGGTCCCGCCCCCGGTGGGCGACGCCGACGCGCCGGCCCGTGCGCTCATCTTCGACAGCGTCTACGACACCTACCGCGGCGTCGTCACGTACGTGCGCGTCGTCGACGGTCACATCGACAGCCGCGAGCGCATCCAGATGATGTCGACCCGCGCGACGCACGAGGTGCTCGAGGTCGGCGTCATCAGCCCCGACCAGAAGCCGGTCGACCGGCTCGGCGTCGGCGAGGTCGGCTACCTCATCACCGGCGTCAAGGACGTGCGCCAGTCGCGCGTCGGCGACACCGTCACCTCCGAGCGCAAGGGCGCCGTCGAGCCGCTCGGCGGCTACAAGGACCCGAAGCCGATGGTGTTCTCGGGGCTGTATCCCATCGACGGCAGCGAGTACCCGCTGCTGCGCGACGCCCTGGACAAGCTGCAGCTCAACGACGCGGCGCTGACCTACGAGCCGGAGACGTCGGCGGCGCTCGGCTTCGGCTTCCGGGTCGGCTTCCTCGGCCTGCTGCACCTGGAGATCGTGCGCGAACGGCTCGAGCGCGAGTACGACCTGTCGCTGATCAGCACCGCGCCCAACGTCGTGTACCGGGTCGTCATGGAGGACGGCACGGAGCACGTCGTCACGAACCCGAGCGACTGGCCGACGGGAAAGATCGCTCGCATCTTCGAGCCGGTGGCCCGCGCGACGCTGCTCGCGCCGAGCGAGTACATCGGCGCGATCATGGAGCTGTGCCAGGCCCGGCGGGGCTCGCTGCTCGGCATGGACTACCTGTCCGAGGACCGCGTCGAGCTGCGCTACACGCTGCCGCTGGCCGAGATCATCTTCGACTTCTTCGACAATCTGAAGTCGCGCACCCGTGGCTACGCCAGCCTCGACTACGAGATCACCGGCGAGCAGGAGAGCAAGCTCGTCAAGGTCGACATCCTGCTGCAGGGCGAGCCGGTGGACGCGTTCAGCGCGATCGTGCACACCGACAAGGCCTACGCCTACGGGACGTCCATGGCGACCAAGCTGCGCGAGCTCATCCCGCGGCAGCAGTTCGAGGTGCCGATCCAGGCCGCTGTCGGCTCGCGCGTCATCGCGCGCGAGAACATCCGCGCCATCCGCAAGGACGTGCTCGCCAAGTGCTACGGCGGTGACATCACCCGCAAGCGCAAGCTGCTCGAGAAGCAGAAGGAGGGCAAGAAACGGATGAAGATGGTGGGGCGCGTGGAGGTGCCGCAAGAGGCCTTCATCGCCGCGCTGTCGACGTCGGAGGCGCCGGCCGCGTCGAAGTAGCGGCGCGCACACTGGAGGCGTGCCCAGCGCCCTGCCCGGCGGCGAGCCCGCGCCGTCATCCGGCGCGCTCCCGGACGACGCGCTCGCCGGCCTCGGCGACCGCCCGTTCGGCGTCTACCTGCACGTGCCGTTCTGCGCCACCCGGTGCGGCTACTGCGACTTCAACACCTACACGGGCCTGGACCACCTGCAGGGCGGCTTCGTCGACGCCGCGGTGGCCGAGCTGCGGCTGGCTCGGCGGGTGCTCGGCCAGCCGCCGCCGGTGGACACCGTGTTCGTCGGCGGCGGCACACCGACGCTGCTGCCACCGGCCGACCTCGCCCGGCTGCTGCGCGCCGTCGACGACGAGCTCGGCCTCGCGCCGGGCGCCGAGGTCACCACCGAGGCGAACCCCGAGACCGTCGACGAGCGGTCGCTCGCGCTGCTGCGGGAGGCCGGCTACACGCGCGTATCGTTCGGCATGCAGTCGGCCGTGCCGCACGTGCTGCAGACGCTCGACCGCACGCACACGCCGGGCCGACCGGAGCAGGCGGCGCGCGAGGCGTTCGCCGCCGGCTTCGAGCAGGTGTCGCTCGACCTGATCTACGGCACGCCGGGGGAGACCGACGACGACTGGCGCCGCTCGCTGGACGCCGCGCTGTCGGCCGGGCCCACGCACGTCTCGGCCTACGCGCTCATCGTCGAGGCGGGGACGGCGCTGGCCCGCCGGGTCGCAAGCGGAGAGCTGCCCGCCCCGGACGACGACGTGCTGGCCGACCGCTACCTCATGGCCGAGGCCGCGCTCGGCGGGCTCCGCTGGTACGAGGTCAGCAACTGGGGCGAGCCGTGCCGCCACAACCTCGGCTACTGGTGCGGCGGCGACTGGTGGGGCGTCGGCCCGGGCGCGCACAGCCACGTCGGTGGCGTCCGCTGGTGGAACGTCAAGCATCCCAGTGCCTATGCGCAGCGGCTGGGCGCCGATGCGTCGCCGGCCGCCGGCCGCGAGCTGTTGAGCGCGGAGGACCGCCGGGTCGAGCGGGTGCTGCTGGGGCTGCGGCTCCGCGACGGCCTATCGCTCGACGTGCTCCGCCCCGACGGACGACGCGCCGCCGCCCGGCACGCCCACGCCGGCCTGCTCGACGGGCCCGCGCACGACGACGGTCGCGCCGTCCTGACGCTGCGGGGGCGACTGCTCGCCGACGCGGTCGTGCGCGACCTCGTGGACTGACCTCGACTAGCTGACCAGCCGCAGGGTGAGCGGGTAGCGGTACGGCTGGCCCTTGTTCGCGGCGATCGCGGCCAGGACGGCGTAGACGGCGCCGGCGATGAGGACGAGCGGCAGCAGCAGGAAGCCGATGAGGACGACCATGAGGAAGACGCTGACGAAGACGGCGATCGTCAGCGTGATGTGGAAGTTCAGCGCCTCCGCGGCGTGCTGGCGCACGAACGGCGAGGTGTCCTTCTTCACCAGGTAGATGACCAGCGGGCCGATGAGGCCGAGGACGAAGTACGACAGGTGCGCGAGCAGCGCCCACGTCGTCTCGTCGCCGCTGGCCGGACCGGCCGGCCCCCAGCCCTGCGGAGCCGGCGGGCCCCACGGCTGCTGGCCGGGCCCCGGCGGCGGTCCCCACGCGTTCGGGGGCGCGCCGTACTGGTCGTCCGGTCCGGTCGGCGGCTGCGCGGGCGTCGTCATGCGCGCAGGCTAGAGCAGCGGTGTCCCGCTCGGCAGCCGTCGGCAACCCCCGCGACTACGCGCTGCGCCGGCGGGTGTCTTCGCCCGACGTGACGATCTGCCCGACGCGGGCCCGGCTGACGCCGGCCGCCTGCGCGACGACCTCGTAGCTCAGCCCGGCGCGGGAGAGCGCTCGGATCGCGTCGTCGCGTTCCTGCACCAGCCGGTCGCGTTCGTCCTGCAGCGCGCGCAACCGGTCGCGGATCTGCTCGGCGCGCAGCAGCCCGCGAGCCACGTCGCGATCCGGGCTCCGCGTCGCATCGACGGTCACGCGGGACACGTCGGCAGCACCGCTCCAGCAGGCGAGTCGGGACCGCGAAGATGGCCCGACGGTGTCACCGCAGCGCCGCCGCGCGGCCGCAGCCCGGTTGCGCCGTTCGGGCGCATTCTGCGACCAGATGGTGTCGGAACGTGTTCATCCCGACACTCGGGACCTAAGGTGTCAAGCGACTGGACGGGAGGTGGGGTGGTGATAGGAAGCGGCAGCCGTCCTCCGTCGCCCGCTGCTGCCGCCGACGTTGCCGACGACGCTCCGCAGGTCGTCCCCGCCGCCGGCGGGATCCGGCTCGAGACGGTGCTGCGGCACGCCACCGACGCCGTCGTCCTCTGCGACGCCGAAGGCCGCGTCCTCGACGGCAACGACGCCGCCGACGTCGCCCTCGGCGCCCCGTGCAGCTCCGCCGAGATCGCGGGCGTCCCGCTGCGGGACCTGCTGCCCGACGAGGTCGGCGACGAGCTCGCCCTGGCGTACGAGCGGCTGCGGGCCGGTGAGGAGATCACGACCGTCGTCGTCACGACGGCCGGTGCCGTCGTCCGCCTCCACGTCGGCGCCGTCGTGCACCACGACCGGCTCGAGGGCGCCGTCGTCGTGTGGCGCCCGGGCGCGAACGGACGGCTGCGTCCGGCGTCCCGGGCACTCGGGCCGGCCGAGGAGCTGCGCCGCGGCATCGCCGACCAGCAGCTGCGGCTGCACTACCAGCCGATCGTCGAGCTGGCCGGCGCGCGGCCGGTCGCCACCGAGGCGCTGGTGCGGTGGCAGCACCCGCACCGCGGGCTGATCGGACCGGGGCAGTTCATCTCGCTCGCCGAGCGGGCCGGCCTGGTCGTCGACCTCGGCGCGTGGGTGCTGCGCGAGGCCTGCCGCACCGCCGCGGCCTGGGTGGCCGAGACCGAGCCGCCGCTGCGGGTGACCGTCAACCTGTCGGCGCACCAGCTCAAGGGCGATGCGCTGGTGACCTCGCTGCGCGAGGCGATGGAGGAGACCGGCTGCCCACCGGAGAGCCTGGTGCTCGAGGTGACCGAGACGGCGGTCATGGCCGACCTCGGCGCCGCCGTGCGCACGCTGACGGCGCTGAAGGACCTCGGCGTCGGGCTCGCCATCGACGACTTCGGCACGGGCTACAGCTCACTGCTCTACCTCAAGAAGTTCCCCGTCGACTCCATCAAGATCGACCGGTCGTTCGTCGCAGGCCTCGGCCGCGACCCCGACGACACCGCGATCGTGGCGGCGACGGTGGCGCTCGCGCACAGCGTCGACGTGCGCTGCGTGGCGGAGGGCGTCGAGACGGTCGAGCACCTCGACCTGCTGCGCGGCATGGGGTGCGACTTCGCACAAGGGTTCCTGTTCTCGCAGCCGCTGGACCTCGGCCAGCTGCAGCAGTGGTTCGACGTGCACCTGCCGGCCCAGCGCCAGACCGTCGAGGCGGTGTCGATCGGCGCGCTGCCGACGGCGGTGCGCGAGCTGCTGCAGGAGGGCGCCAGCCTGCACACCATCGCCGCAGCGCTCAACGCGCGGGGCAGCCGCACCGGCCGTGGCACGCGGTGGAGCGCGCGCACCGTCGCCCGGCTCATCGCCCACCTCGACCGCGACGACTGACCCCGCGGCGACTGGGCCGCGACGACTGACCCGGCGCCCCGCGTCAGAGCGACGCGGCGGCGGCCACCGTCGTGCGCGGCGGCAGCGCCTCGACCGACCACGACTGCACCGGGCCGGGCGGGCGGCGCAGCCGGTGCTCGGCGGCGCGCGGCTGGTCGGCGAGCAGCTCGGCGAGGCCGTTGGTCTCGAGCTGCGCGGCGACCGTGCGCTGGGCGGTCTCGAGCTCCTTGTGCCGCCGGGCGGTGCTCATGAGGTTGCCGCGCATGACGGCGAGGTCCTCGGCGGTCGGCTGCAGCAGCACGACGGCGGTGCCGCGCTCGCGCAGCCGGCGGGCCTCCCAGCCCAGTCGCCGGCCGGCCGAGCGGCGGACCGCCCCGCGCACGCGTCCGCGGCCCGCCGAGGCGAGCTCCTCCGGGCGGCTCGAGAGCGGGTTGAGGCACAGCACGACGTCGAGGTCGGCGCGTGCGACGCAGTCGAGGTTGGACGGCGACCAGGCGCCGCCGTCGATGTAGCGCTTGCCGTCGATGAGCACCGGGCGGTACAGCCCCGGCACGGCGCACGACGCGGCGACCGCGGCGGACAGGTCGGTCCGGGGCGCGTCCTCGCGGCCGAACACCATCCGTCGGCCGGTGGCGACGTCGGTGGCGACGACCCACAGCGCCGGGTGGTCGGCCCACCCGCTCGGGACCAC
>JBKHYE010000093.1:0-9859 GCA_046565705.1 Actinomycetes bacterium | reverse complement strand
GCCGGTCGGGTCGGCGGCTACCTGGAGGGCGTGCGGGTGCACGACGTCGCGCAGGCGCACGGCGTCCCGGTGTGGTGCGGCGGCATGGTCGAGACCGGGCTCGGCCGCGCGGCCAACGTGGCGCTCGCGGCGCTGCCGGGTTTCGTGCTGCCCGGCGACACGTCGGCCAGCGGCCGGTTCTACGCGCAGGACATCACGACGCCGTTCGTGCTCGAGGACGGGCACGTCCGCGTGCCCACCGGCGCCGGGCTCGGGGTCGAGCCGGACGCGGACGTGCTCGACGCGCTCATCGTGTCGATCGAGCCGCTGCGGCCCTGACGGCGGGCGTCAGCGCGCGCCCGGCTGCACGAGCCCGCGGATCTCGCGCAGCGCCACCGACAGCGTCGCCAGGTCGGTGGAACCGCCGGCCGCCACCTCGTCCAGCACCGCGAGGACCCGGCCGACGTCGGGCTGCACCTCGCTCGACCACCGACGCACCTGCTCGACGCCGCTCGCCGAGCGGTCGGTGTGCTGCAGCACCTCCTCGGTGAGGGCGGCGCGCACGGCGTACAGGTCGTCACGCAGCGCCGCCCGCGCCAGTGCCTGCCAGCGGTTCTCGCGCGGGAGCAGCAGCACGCGGTCGCGGAGCCAGTCCAGCCGCAGCTCGGCACCGAGCGCGAAGTACACCTCCGCGACGTCGCGCGTGTCGCAGCCGCTGGAGTGCGCCACGTCGGTGATGTCGAGCACGGCGAACAGCGCGGGGAGCATCGCCACCCGCACGGCCAGCGGCTCGGGCACCCCTTCGTCGGTGTTGCGCGCGACCGGTGCGGACAGCCGGTCCGACGACGCGAGCAGCTGAGGCAGCTCCTCGAGCAGTGGACCGACGCCCTGCCGGAAGTGCTGCACCACCGCGCCGACGTCGAGCGACGCGCGCCGGGAGCGCAGCAGCCACCGGCTCGCCCGCTCGGCCAGCGTGCGGGCCTCCAGCAGCAGCCGGACCTGCGTCTCGGTCGGCACCCGGCCGTCGAGGGCGGTGATCTCGTCCTCCAGCTCGGCCAGCCCGAAGACCTCCCAGGCGCAGGCGTGCGCCCGGGCGATCTGCGGCACGTCGAGGCCGGTCTCCTCGTGCAGGCGGAACACGAACGTCGTGCCGGCGCGGTCGACCATCCGATTCGTGACCGCGGTGGCGACGATCTCGCGGCGCAGCGCGTGCTCCGGCAGCCGCGACGCGAACCGCTCGCGCATGGCGGCGGGGAAGTACCGGGCGAGCTCCGCGGCGAAGAACGGGTCGTCCGGCAGGTCGGACTCGAGCAGCTCGTCGTAGACCCAGATCTTCGTGTAGGCCAGCACGACTGCCAGCTCCGGCATCGTCAGCCCGACGCCGTCCCGCTCCAGCAGCTGCTCCTCGGTCGGCAGGAACTCCACCGCCCGGTTCAGCCGGCCGCGGCGCTCGAGGAAGCTGAGGTAGCGCGCGTGCACGTCGCGCATCGCCGGTGCCTGCGCGCCCGCGGCGTAGAGCGCGCGGGTCTGCGTGTCGTTCTCGTGCAGCACCAGCGCGGCGACGTCGTCGGTCATGTCCACGAGCAGCCGGTTCCGCTGCTTGCGGGTGAGATCGCCGTCGTCCACGACCCGGTCCAGCAGCACCTTGATGTTGACCTCGCGGTCCGAGCAGGCCACGCCGGCCGAGTTGTCGATGGCGTCGGTGTTGATGCGACCGCCGCGCAGCGCGAGCTCGACTCGGGCCAGCTGGGTGAAGCCGAGGTTGCCGCCCTCGCCGACGACGCGGCAGCGCAGGTCCGCGGCGTCGACGCGCACGGCGTCGTTCCGCTTGTCGCCCACGTCGGCGTGGGCCTCCGAGGAGGCCTTGACGTAGGTGCCGACGCCGCCGTTCCAGAGCAGGTCGACGGGCGCGGTGAGGACGGCACGGATCAGCGCGTCCGGAGTGAGCACGTCGGCATCGAGCTGCAGTCGCGCCTTCACCTGCGGCGACAGCCGGACCTGCTTGGCGGTGCGCGAGAAGACGCCGCCGCCGGGCGAGAGCAGCGCCGGGTCGTAGTCCGCCCAGCTCGAGCGGGGCAGCTCGAACAGCCGGCGGCGCTCGCCCCAGCTGACCGTGGGATCCGGGTCGGGGTCGAGGAACACGTGCCGGTGGTCGAACGCGGCCACCAGCCGGACGTGCTGCGAGAGCAGCATCCCGTTGCCGAAGACGTCGCCGGACATGTCGCCGATACCGACGGCGGTGACGTCGTCGGTCAGCACGTCGACGCCGAGCGAGCGGAAGTGCCGCTGCACCGACACCCAGGCGCCGCGCGCCGTGATGCCCATGGCCTTGTGGTCGTAGCCGGACGAGCCGCCGGAGGCGAACGCGTCGCCGAGCCAGAACCCCCGCTCGACGGCGAGGCCGTTGGCGATGTCGGAGAAGGTGGCGGTGCCCTTGTCGGCGGCCACGACGAGGTACGCGTCGTCCCCGTCGTGCCGGACGACGCCGTCCGGCGCCACCACCTCGCCGGCGACGAGGTTGTCGGTCAGGTCCAGCAGGCCGCGGATGAAGGACGAGTAGCACTCGACCACCTCGGCCTGCAGCGCGTCGCGGTCGGCGGGCGGGTCCTTCACGACGAAGCCGCCCTTCGCGCCGACCGGCACGATGACGGCGTTCTTCACCTGCTGCGCCTTCATCAGCCCGAGCACCTCGGTGCGGAAGTCCTCGGGCCGGTCCGACCACCGCAGGCCGCCACGCGCCACCTTGCCGCCGCGCAGGTGCACGCCCTCGACCCGCGGTGAGTACACGAACACCTCGACCATCGGCCGTGGCAGCGGCAGGTCGGGCACCTCGGCCGAGTCCAGCTTGAGCGACACGACCGGCTTGGCCGGTCCGTCGGGCCCGCCCTGGAACCAGTTGGTGCGCAGCGTCGCCTGCACCACCTGCAGCAGCGTGCGCAGCACGCGGTCCTCGTTCAGGCTCTCGACGCCGTCGAGCAGCTCGGTGCAGCGCGCCACGACCTGCGCGGCGGCCGCGTCCCGGCCGGCATCGTCGCGGGCGGCATCGTCGCGGGCGGGGTCGAGCCGGGTGCGGAAGAGCTCGAGCAGCAGCCGGGCGAGCTCGGGGTGCTGTGCCAGCGTGCCGACGGTGTAGTCCAGCCCGTACGTCGACCCGATCTGCCGCAGGTACCGCGTGTAGGCGCGCAGCACCGCGACCTCACGGCCGTGCACGCCGGCGCTCAGCACGAGCCGGTTGAGGGCGTCGCTCTCGAGCTCGCCGCGCCAGACGGCGGAGAAGGCGTCGGAGAAGCGGGTGCGCAGGTCACCGTCGTCGACGTCGGTGAGCTGCTCGTAGCGCAGCCCGATGTCGTAGATCCAGGTCGGCGGCGCGCCGGCAGGCCGCACCTGGTGCGGTCGCTCGTCGAGCACGTGCACGCCCATGTCCTCGAGCACCGGCAGGATCGCCGACAGCGTCACCGGCTGGCCGCGGCGGAACAGCTTGAGCCGCAGCAGCCCCGGTGGCGCCTCGAGCGGCCGGTACAGGTGCGTGGAGAAGTCCTCGTCGGGACGCAGCGACTCGATCCGCTCGATGTCGGCGACCGTGGCCGGCGCGGCCGAGTACTGCTGGTACCCGACCGGGAAGGCCTCGCCGTAGCGGCGGTGCAGCGCCGTGCCGCGCTCCTCGCCGAGCAGGTCGACGAGCGCGTCGTAGAGGTCGTCGGACCACGACCGCATGGCTGCGGCCAGCCGCGCCTCGAGCGCGGCCAGGTCGACGTCCGGCACGTGGCCCGGCCGGGTCCGCACGGTGATGTGCAGCCGGGCCAGCACCTGCTCGCCGACCGTCGTGGCGTACTCGCTGCTGAGACCGTCGAACGCCTCCATCAGCAGGTCGGTGATGCGCGTGCGCAGAGCGGTGTTGAGCCGGTCCCGCGGCAGGTACACCTGGCAGGACAGGAAGCGTCCGAAGTCGTCGCGGCGCACCAGCAGCCGCAGCTGCTGGCGGTCCTGGATGGCGACGACGGTGCTTGCGGCGTCGAGCAGCTCGTCCTCGGTGATCTGGTAGAGCTCCTCGCGCGGCCAGCCCTCCAGGACCTCGAGCAGCACCCTCCCGTCGTGGCTGTTCAGCGGGTGCCCGGCGCGCTCGAGCACCGCCTCCACCTTGCGGCGCAGGACCGGGATGACGCGTGGCGAGGTCTTGAGCGACGCCGCCGCCTGCAGCCCGAGGAAGCGGCGCTCACCGATCGGCGCCCCGGTGTCGTCGAACCGCTTGACCCCGACGTAGTCCAGGTAGCGCGGCCGGTGCACGGTCGAGCGCGAGTTGGCCTGGGTGAGGTTGAGCAGCTTCGGGCTGCGGGCCAGCCGGCGCACCTCGGCCGGCAGCTCGGAGAAGCTGTGCGACACGGCCGGGCTGCGCTCGTCGCGCAGCAGTCCGAGGCCGGTGCCGGCGACGGCCCGCAGCACGTCCTCGCCGTCGACCTGCTCGAGCAGGTACTCGCGGTAGCCGAGGAAGACGAAGTTGTCCTCGGCCATCCAGCGCAGCAGTGCCGCGGTCTCCTCCCGTACGTCGGCCGGGACGACGGCGGCGTCGGTGCCGAGCCGGTCGGCGACGGCGAGCGCCTGCTGCCGCATGGCCGACCAGTCCTCGACGGCGGCCCGCACGTCTCCGAGCACCCGAAGCAGCCCGGCGCGGACCTGCTCGAGCACCTCGGGGTCGGTCTGCCGGTCGACCTCCAGGTGCATCCACGACTCGAGGTGCTTCTCCTCCGCCGGCTGGTCGCGCTCGGCGATCTCGACCAGGCGGTCGCCGTCGCGCCGCACCGCGAGCACCGGGTGCACCGACAGGTGCAGGCCGAGGCCGTGCCGGGCGAGCTCCATCCGGACCGAGCTCACGAGGAACGGCATGTCGTCGGTGACGATGTCGACGATCGTGTGCGGGGACGCGAAGCCGTGCTCCTCGACGTCCGGGCACCAGAGCCGGACGAGCGGCTCCCCGGGCGTGCGCTGCCGGCCGAGCGCCAGGTGGGACAGCGCGATGCCGTAGAGCTGATGCACAGAGCGGGCGCGCAGGTCGTCGAGCCCGACCTGGTCGTAGTACTGCCGGACGAAGGTCGAGAACAGCGGCGGCGAGTCCTCGGTCAGCCGCTCCGTCGCGTGCTGCTGCACCGCGTCGACGAGCTCTCGGCGGGCGCGCGTCGTGGCCTGGGACATCGTCGTCCTCCTTCGACAGCCACACACTGCTCCGGTTCGGCCGCCGCCACAACGCGCGCGACCGTGCCGGAGCGAACGGCTGCGCGCGCGGCCCCGGGGCGGCAGAGCGGCGTCAGCGGTCGTCGAAGGCCATAGGTGCGGGTCGGGCGCCGTCGGTCTGCACCGGTGCGATGACTCCGTCCTCGCGCTCCGCCAGCACGAGCGTGACGTCGTCCTGGCACGCACCGCCGCTGTGGGTGACGATCCGGGCGAGCAGCGCCATGACCGCCGCCTCGGGGTCGGGGCAGAGCAGCGCGTCGCGGTGGTGCTCGACCGCGAACAGCTCGCCGGCATGGTCGCGGGCCTCGGACATGCCGTCGGTGTGCATCAGCAGCCGGTCGCCACGGAGCAGCTGTCCCGTGGCGGTGCCCGTCTGCGTCCCCAGCCCGAGCGGAAGCGCCGGCTCGACGCTGACCCTGTCGATGACGCCGGTGCTGCGCACGACGACGGGAGCCGGGGAGCCGCAGCCGGCGGCCTCGAAGCCGCCGTCGCCGGCCAGCCGCACGAGCAGCGCCGAGACGACGTCCTCGTCGTGCCCGGCCCGGCGCGTCGTGTCGTCGAGGACGCCGGTGATCTGCTGCAGGTTCCACGAGTGCAGGTTGGCCGCGACCGCGTCGAAGACGGCGACGACCGCGCGCACCAGCGCGGCCGGTGCGATGCCGGTGCCACGGGCGTCGGCGACGAGCAGGAGCACGTCATCGCCGCGTCGAGCCGAGGACACCGCGTCTCCGGCGAGGGTGCCGAGCCGCTCGGGGTAGCCGGCAGGCACGCATCGGGTCGCGGTGCGCACCCCGGTCCGCCCGCCGGCGCAGCGGAATGCAGGGTGTGGTGCCGCAGCGCCGCGGGTCACCGCCGGCGCTCGATCCGGAGCGACATCCGACTCACGGCCGGATCCGGCCCGCTGCCGCGCGGCACGACGAACGTGGCGCGCACGGGTGGGTCGGCATGGCCGGTCTCCGCCGCGTGACGCACGAGCAGACGGAGGACCTCGGGTCGCGTGCCGGTGTCGACCGCGAAGTCGCAGAGCGGGCAGGCCGACGCCCACCGCTCCTCGGTCGGGTAGGGCGTGGAGTGCCCGGACGGGAGCGGGCCGGTGCGCAGGCGCAGCCGTGGCCGGCTCCACGCCGGCCGGCTGGCCGCCGTCGTGGCGTCAGCCGGCGCGACGGGAGGACCCGACCCGTCGTGGGCGGTCTCTGGCAGAGGGCGGACACGGCGCAACGGGACTCCCTGGGACGACGACGGTTTCGACGCCGGCCGGGAGTCTGAGGCGCGGTCCGCTGGTCACCGCCGACGAGGTCCAGGGGGTGTGACCAGCTCCCGGCACCGTACACAGCGCGACGCGGAGGGCTCAACCCCCGGGCGTAGGCTCTGCCGCGTGCCGCAGGGAGGGGACGGCGTCGACGACGAGCTGCTCACGAACGCGCTCTCGGAGTTCGCCCGCACGCTCGCCGGCCGCTACGACGTCAGCGAGGTGCTGTACCACCTGGCTGAGCACGTCATCGCCATCCTCGGCGTCCGCGGAGCGGGTGTGTCGGTGGTCGACGACTCGGGCCGCCTGCGTCCGGTCACCGGCATCAACCAGCTCACGCTGGAGCTCGAGACGGTCGAGGAGGAGCTGCAGGAAGGTCCCTGCGTCGACGCGTTCCGCCGGGGCGAGGTGGTCGTCGTCGACGACATCAGGGAGCCCGAGCTGGCGCGGTGGCCGCGGTGGGCACGCACCGCACTGGAGCGGGACGTCCACTCGGTGCTCGGCATCCCCTTGTGCGTGCGGGCCGAGCCGCTGGGGGCCATGAACATCTACAGCGGGGAACGCCGGTCGTGGCACCCGTCGGAGGTGCGCGTCGCTCGGGTGCTGACCGACATGGCGGCCAGCTACGTGGCGAACGCCTCCGATCTCGAGGAGTCACGACGGACCACCGAGCAGCTCCGGGAGGCGCTGCAGAGCCGGATCGTCATCGAGCAGGCAAAGGGGATCATCTCGGCCGAGCAGCGGTGCAGCGTCGACGACGCGTTCCGCATCCTGCGGGAACACTCCCGACGGCACAGCGCCAGCCTGCGCGACGTCGCGCACGCGGTGGTCCACGTGGGGCTGCGGCCGAGCGGCTCGCGCCCCGGTCGGCGGCCGTAGCCGCGGGTCAGCCGCGCGGCGGCGTCAGGCCGGCCGCGCCGTACACCGCCGCGCGGCAGTCGCGCGCCGTGATGCCGAGCGAGGCGAGAGTCGCCTGCAGCGCGGACGTGCCGCCGCGGACCGTGACGTCGCCGTGCGGACCGACCCGTCGCCACAGCACCATCAGCAGCAGGCCGAGGCCGGGCAGGTGCACCGACGGGTGGCGGCCGAGGTCGACCGTGACCGCGTCGCCGGGTCCGGGGTCCCCGTCGGCGACGAGCCGGGGCACCCAGTGCGGCAGGTGCTGCACCTGGGCGCGGTCCAGGGCCAGTGTGATCCGCCGACCGTCAGTGCGCGGGGAGTGGTCGGCAGCACGCGTGACAGCCGGCAGCTCGGCCTCAGTGGCACCGGGGGCAGCGCCGCCGCGGTCGCGCAGGAGCGGGGCCATGTCGTCCTCCTCGAGGTGGCGGGGTCGGGGAACCGCGCCGCGGGTGGCTGGATCAGACGCGGCGCCGACCGGTCAGTCGAGCGATCCGCTCCGCGGTCGGCGGGTGGGTGGAGAACAGCGCGGCCAGCGCGTCCCCGTGACCGGTGAACGGGTTGACCAGGTACTTGCCGGCCTGTGCGGGGTCCACGGGCATCGGCGTGCGCCGCGCCACCGACTCGATCGCCGCCAGGGCGCTCGCCAGCGCGGTGCCGTCGCCGACCAGCTCGGCGCCGGTGCTGTCGGCCTGGAACTCGCGGCTGCGGGACAGCGCCAGCTGGAGCAGCGTCGCCGCGATCGGCGCCAGCGCCGCTGCAGCCAGCCAGCCCAGCAGCCCCGCCCCGTCGTCGTCGTCGGAGTCCCCGACCAGCGGCAGCCAGCCCGCCACGTTGGCGAGGAACGTGATGCCGGTCGCGATGGCCGCGGCGACCGACGTGATCAGGGTGTCGCGGTTGGCGACGTGCGCGAGCTCGTGGGCGAGCACCGCGCGCAGCTCGCGCTCGGTGAGCACGTCGAGCAGGCCGCGCGTCACCGCGACGGCGGCGTGGTGCCGGTTCCGGCCGGTCGCGAAGGCGTTGGGCTGGGCGTCGGGCGTCACGTAGAGGCGCGGCATCGGCAGCCCGGCGTCGCGGCAGAGGTCGCGCACGATCCGGTGGAGCTGCGGCGCCTCCCACGGCGCGACGGGCACGGCGCCGGCCGCCCGGAGGGCCAGGCGGTCGGAGAACCAGTACGAGGTGCCGACCAGCAGCAGCCCCGCGGCGAGGCCGACGACCGCCCCGAGGTCGCCGAACAGCGACCCGACGAGGACGAGCACGCCGCCCAGCGTGGCGAGCAGCACGGCGGTCTTCACGGTGTTCCAGGTCGCGCGCCCGCGCGATAAGGCTGAGGTCCGGGGCCGGGGCGACGCCGTCGGCAGCGGCGTCGCGGGCCTGGGCCGAGTGCTCAGGGTCGTCATGCGAGGTCCTCCCTCCGAACGTCTCCGTCCGAACGTCTCCCTCCGATCTGTGGCGGCCGGAGCGGCGCCGGCCGTCCATCAGACTTGACAACGACGGACGCAGGTTTTATGCCCGTCTTCAGGCAACCGGAGGTCTTGGAGCAGCTCCGCCATGACGACGCGACCCGACGCCCGCAGCCCGACCCCCAGCGCCACGCCGATGCGTGAGCGGGGGAACGAGCCCGCCGACCGTGGCGGCGCCGAGACCGAGCGACCGTGGCGGGTCGAGGGCGCCCGCTCGGACGAGCCGGCAGAGCGCGGGTGGGCGGCGAGCTGGCAGCGGCCGGGCGGGAGCCGGTTCTGGGTCGCGGTGGCCGTGCTGCTCGCGCTGAACTACCTGCTGTCCGCCTTGGCGCTCGCGCCGCCCGAGCGCATCGAGGTGCCGTACACCGTCTTCCGCGAGCAGGTGGAGCGGGGCAACGTCGCGGAGGTCGTCGCCGCGGGCGACCGCATCGAGGGCAGGTTCGCCGAGCCGGTCACCTACCCCGAGCCCGGCGCGAGCGACGACGACCCGACGCCCGACGCACGGACCGGCGCGGACCGCCGGCCCAGCACCGGGACGCTGTTCACGACCCGACGGCCGTCGTTCGCCGACGACGGGCTGATCGACCTGCTGCTCGAGAACGACGTCGTCGTCAACGCGGAGCCACCCGACGGCGCCCCGGTCTGGCAGCAGCTCCTGCTCGGCTTCGGACCCACGCTGCTGCTCGTCGCGCTGTTCATCTGGCTGGCCCGTCGGACGGCGGGGGCTGCCGGCGGCGCGTTCGGCCTCGGGAAGTCCAAGGCGCACCGCTACACGCCCGAGACGGGGCCGCGCACGACCTTCGACGACGTCGCCGGCATCGACGAGGTGGAGCAGGAGGTCGCCGAGATCGTCGACTTCCTGCGCGACCCGGACCGCTACCGCCGGCTGGGGGCGCGGGTGCCGAAGGGCGTGCTCCTGACCGGCCCACCGGGCACCGGCAAGACGCTGCTCGCCCGCGCCGTCGCGGGGGAAGCCGGCGTGCCGTTCTTCTCCGTCTCGGCTGCGGAGTTCATCGAGATGATCGTCGGCGTCGGTGCGAGCCGC
>JBKHYE010000092.1:0-18024 GCA_046565705.1 Actinomycetes bacterium | reverse complement strand
TTCTTCACCGCCAGCAGCAACTTCATCAACCCCACGGGTCAAATCGCCGCGGCGGCCATCGTCGTCACGGTGCCGATCATCATCATGGTGCTGGTCTTCCAGCGCCGCATCGTCGCCGGCCTCACCGCCGGTGCAGTGAAGGGATAACGGCGACATGGCAGCCATCACCATGCGCGGCGTCACCAAGCGCTACCCCGACGGGACCGAGGCGGTGAGCAACGTCGACCTCGACATCGAGGACGGCGAGTTCGTCATCCTCGTCGGACCGTCCGGGTGCGGGAAGTCCACGCTGCTGCGGATGATCGTCGGACTCGAGGACATCAGCGAGGGCGAGATGCGCATCGGCGGTGAGGTCGTGAACGGCAAGGCGCCGCGCGACCGCAACCTGGCGATGGTCTTCCAGAACTACGCCCTGTACCCGCACCTGACGGTGCGCGAGAACATGGCGTTCCCGCTGCGCCTCGCCGACATGGACGACGAGGAGGTGCGGCGGCGCGTCGACGAGGCGGCGCAGGTGCTCGAGCTCCAGGAGAACCTCGACCGCAAGCCCGCGAACCTGTCCGGCGGGCAGCGTCAGCGCGTGGCCATGGGTCGTGCCATCGTCCGCGACCCGCAGGCGTTCCTGTTCGACGAGCCGCTGTCGAACCTCGACGCCAAGCTCCGGGTGCAGATGCGCACCGAGATCGCCCGCGTGCAGAAGAAGTACGGCACCACCACGGTGTACGTGACGCACGACCAGACCGAGGCCATGACGCTCGGCGACCGGGTGGCCGTGCTGCGCAAGGGCGTGGTGCAGCAGGTCGACACCCCGCGCACCCTCTACAACGACCCCGCCAACCTGTTCGTCGCCGGCTTCATCGGCTCGCCGGCGATGAACCTGCTGCCGGGGACGCTCCGGGGTACAACGCTCGAGCTGCCGTTCACGACCTTGGACCTGCCAGAGCGGGTCGCGCGGCGCCTCACGCCTGGCGACGGCGAGCGCCAGGTCATCGCCGGCATCCGGCCAGAGGACTTCGAGGACGCGCGGCTGGTGGCAGAGCGCGACCGGGAGCACGGCACCACGTTCCGCACGAAGGTCGACACGATCGAGTGGATGGGCTCGGAGCTGTACGCCTACCTGCCGTACGCGCGCGACGCCTCCCTCGACGAGAAGCTGGACGCCCTCGCGGCCGACCTCGACATGGAGCAGGAGTCGGGCGACGAGAGCCACCTCGTCACACGGCTGGACGCCGAGAGCGAGGTGCAGGCCGCGGGCGAGGCCGAGATCTGGATGGACAGCCGCAAGCTGCACCTGTTCGACCTCGACAGCGGCGATTCCCTCACGCGCCGCCGGGCGCAGGAGCCGGCGCCGGCCGGCTGACCCTCCGGTGGCCCGCGGCCTCCCGGCGACCCAGCGTGCGCCGCGTGGCGCTCGACCCCCGCGACCTGCCCGACGGCGTCCGCGCGTTCGGCAGCCGTCGGTCAGCGGGTGGTGCTCGAGATCGCCGTCGACAGGGTGCTCGGCAGCGCTGCGGTCTGACGGTCAGCTGTCGGGCTGCGCGGTCCGTCGCTCCCACGGCGTGCTGAGCACCACCGTCGTGCGGGTCGAGACGCCTGCGACCATGCGGATCTCCTGCAGCAGGGCCTCGAGGGCAGCCGGCGAGCTGACCCGCACCTGCAGGATGTAGCTCTCGTCGCCCGCGACGCTGTGACACGCCTCGACCGCCCGCAGCGACTGCAGCTTCTCGGGGGCGTCGTCGGGCGCCGCGGGGTCGATGGCCTTGAGCGAGACGAACGCCGCAAGCGGCAGGCCGAGCGCCTCGGGGTCGACCCGGGCCGAGTAGCCGGCGATGATGCCGCGCTGCTCGAGGCGGCGGACCCGCTGGTGCGCCGCGCTGGTCGACAGGCCGGTCTCGCGCGCGAGGTCGGCATAGCTGCGGCGGCCGTCCTCGATGAGCAGGTCGAGCAGCTGCCGGTCGACGGCGTCGAGCTCGGGGCGGGTCACGGCGCCGTCAGGGATCGGCCGATGACCATGCGCTGCACCTGGTTGGTGCCTTCCACGATCTCCAGCACCTTCGCCTCGCGGAAGTAGCGCTCAGCCGGGAAGTCCTCGACGTAGCCGGCGCCGCCCAGCACCTGGATGGCGTCGGTGGCCACGCGCATCGCGGCGTCGGTGCCGAACAGCTTGGCCATCGCGGCCTGCGGGCCGTACGGCTGACCGGCGTCGCGCCGGCGCGCGGCCGCCAAATAGAGGGCGCGCGCGGCCTCCACGTGCGTCGCCATGTCGGCGAGGAGGAACGACAGCCCCTGGAAGTCCGCGATGCGAGAGCCGAACTGCCGCCGCTCCTTCGCGTAGTCGACAGCGAGGTCGAGCGCTGCCTGCGCGACGCCGACGGCACAGGCAGCGATGCCGAGGCGCCCGCCGTCGAGCGCGGCCATCGCGATGCGGAACCCCTCCCCCTCGGCCCCGAGGAGGCGGTCGGCGGGCACACGCGCCTGGTCGAGCACGATGCTGGCGGTGGGGCTCGACCGCATGCCCATCTTCCGCTCGGGGGCAGCGGCGCTGAGCCCAGGCGTGTCGGCCGGCGCCAGCAGGCACGAGACGCCCTTCGCGCCCGGGCCGCCGGTGCGGACCATGAGGTTGTAGAAGTCGGCCTCGCCGCCGTGGGTCACCCACGCCTTGGTGCCGCTGACGACGTAGTGCTCGCCGTCGCGCTCGGCCCTGGTGGCCAGCGCCGCTGCGTCGGATCCGCTGTGCGGCTCGGACAGGCAGTACGCGCCCAGCAACTCGCCGCCGACCATGTCGGGCAGCCACCGCGCACGCTGCTCGTCGGTGCCGAACTGCGCGAGCGGGAAGCACGACAGCGTGTGCACGCTGACGCCGAGGCCCACGGCGAGCCACGCGCGGCTGAGCTCCTCGAGCACCTGCAGGTAGACCTCGTAGGGCTGCCCTCCCCCGCCGTGCTCCTCCGGGTACGGCAGGCCGAGCAGCCCCGCCTTGCCCAGCGTCCGGAACACCTCGCGCGGGAACTCGCCGCGCGACTCGGCGGACGCGGCTCGCGGTGCGAGCTCGGCGGCGGCGAGGTCGCGGGTGAGCTCCAGCAGCGCCTCGGCCTCCGGGGAAGGCAGGCTGCGGGTCACGGGCGGCATGGGCACTCCTCGGCGACGGGACCGCTCACGCTAGCGCCCGGGTCGGCGTCCGCTACGGCAGCAGCGGGTTGCTGAAGCCCTGCGTCCCCGACGCCAGCCGGTAGTCGTGCCCGGTCTTTGCGTTGGCGTAGTGGAGCGCCTTGGCGAGGTCGGTGACGCCGTTCGACAGCGGCTGAGGCGCCGCCTGGAGCGTGACGAGGATCCCGAGACCGCGGCCGTCCTCGTCGAGCACGGGGCTGCCCGAGTCGCCGGGGATCCCCGGGGTCGCGGTGTAGATCTGGTGGTTCCACCCGCCGCGGGTCGTCCCGGTGGTGACGCCGTCCTTGGGCGAGGTCTGCCGGACGCCGAGCCGCAGCGAGGAGTTGCCGTAGGTGTAGACGGCGTCGCCGAGGCCGACAGCCCGTCCGCGTACGCCGCGCGGCCCGCCGTAGTGCCACAGCGACGGGTTGACCCGGGCGTGGTCGCGCGGGTCGAGGCGGACGAGCGCGAAGTCGTTGACGGCGCAGACGTTCGGGTCGCGCTCGCGCACCTTCTTCGCCGTGATCCACGAGCTGTAGACCAGCGTCGCGGGGTATCGCGCGCCCGAGATGCGGGCGGTCGAGCCGAGCGGCAGGGTCGGTGCGGTGCAGGCGTTCGTGTCGGTCGAGCTGCCGAGCGAGAAGCAGTGCGCCGCCAGGCCCATCAGCACGTGGAACCGCGTGCGGCCGGCGGAGTCGAGGTACTTCTCGGAGAACACGAAGTTCGTCGTGCAGCCGCCGCTGGCCGTCGACACGGCGCTGCCCGGGCGGACGGTCGCCTTGTCCGCCGGCGCCCAGGTGGGTGACGTGGCCGCGGACGACGGCACGGCGGTTCCCGCGAGGGCCAGCGCGCACGCCAGCGCCAGGAGGACCTTGCGCACGGCGGCTCCAACAGGGGGCGGGGGCGGACGGTCCTTCTGTTCGCCGTCGATGCCCGGACTCCTCCCTCGAGCGAGCGCTGCCCGGTGAGAGGGTGGGTCCGTGCCCGGACAGCTGACCCTGCTCGACGCGCCGTCGCTGTGGTACCGCGCGGTCCACGGCGTGTCGTCGTCGGTGGTGGGCCCGGACGGCGCCCCCACCGGCGCGATCCGCGGGTTCCTCGACAACGTCGCCCGCATCGTCCGGGACACCCGCCCTGCCCGGATGGTCTCCTGCCTCGACCTCGACTGGCGGCCGGCCTTCCGCGTCGACGCCGTGCCGACCTACAAGCTGCACCGCACCGTCGAGGGCGGCGCGGAGGACGAGCCGCCGACACTCGGCCCGCAGGTCGAGGTGCTGCTCGAGGTGCTCGACGCGCTCGGCGTCGCGGTGGCCGGCGTCGAGGGCTACGAGGCCGACGACGTCATCGGGACGCTGGCCACCCGCGGCACCGGCGCGGTCGACGTCGTCACCGGCGACCGCGACCTGCTGCAGCTCGTCGACGATCGCCGGCCGGTGCGGGTCCTCTACACGGTCGAGAAGCTGAAGCCCTACGACGAGGCCGCCGTCCGCGCCAAGTACGGCATCCCCGGCCGCGCCTACGCCGAGCTGGCGGTGCTGCGCGGCGACCCGAGCGACGGGCTGCCAGGCGTCAAGGGGGTGGGCGAGAAGACGGCCGCCGCGCTGGTGAGCCGGTTCGGCGACGTCGACGGCATCCTCGCCGCCCTCGACTCCGGCGAGGTCGACGGCTTCCCGGCCGGCGCGCGGGCCAAGCTCGAGGCGGCCCGCGACTACCTCGCCGTCGCGCCGGCGGTCACCAGGGTCGTGCGGGACCTGCCGGTGCCCGAGCTCGACGACGCGCTGCCGCGGGTGCCGCGCGACCCCGAGCGGCTGGTGGCGCTCAGCGACCGGTGGGGCCTGGACTCCCCGCTCGACCGGCTGCTCGCCGCGCTCGAGGTGGCCGCCTCCGGCGAGTGAGCGTCAGGCGGCCGCGGCGTCGACCACGCCGCGCCGGATGCGGCTGATGGCGCCGCGCGCGGCCGACCGCACGGCGTCCTGCCCCTCGGCGCCGGCGACGTCGGCGACCTGGTCGAGCAGGTCGAGCAGCTGCTTGCACCAGCGCACGAAGTCGCCGGCGGTCAGCTCGCTGTCGTCGAGGACCTCCTCGAGCCGCGCGCCCGACGCCCAGCGCCACGCGGCCCACGAGAAGCCGCCGTCCGGGGGGCGGAGGAACTCCAGGTGCCGGTCGCGCTCGACGGCGGCGAGCCGGTCCCACAGCCGGGCGGTCTCGGTGAGCGCCGTCTGCACGGCGCCGGACGGCACCCGGGCGACCGGCTCGTCGGGCCGCCGGCTCTCGTACACCAGCGCCGCGACGACGCCGGCCAGCTCGGCCGGGCCGAGGCCGTCCCAGAGACCGGCGCGCAGGCTCTCGACGACGAGCAGGTCCGACTCGCTGTAGACCCGCGCCAGCTGCCGGCCGGCCGGGGTCACCTCGTCGCCGTCGAGGTAGCCCAGCCGGTCGAGCACCGAGCACACGCGGTCGAACGTGCGCGCCACCGACGACGTCTTGCCCTGCACCCGCCGTTCCAGCGCGTCGGTGTCGGCGCGCAGCCGACGCCAGCGCTCGGCCCACCGCATGTGCGCCTCGCGGTCGCCGCAGCCGTGCACCGGGTGGCGGCGCAGCGCGGTGCGCAGGTCGGCGAGCCGCTCGTCGTCGGCGGCCGCCGAGCGCTTGCGCGACCGGCGGTCCTCCGGCGGCACGTCCAGGTTGCGGATCGACGACGCCAGGTCGCGCCGCGCCTGCGGCGACCGGACGTTCACGTGCTTGGGCAGCCTGATGCGACCGACGCTGAGCACCGGCCCGGGGAAGTCCGCGACCGACAGCCGGCCCGACCACCGGTCCTCGGTGACGACGAGCGGGTGCACCTCGCCCCGTGCACCGACGCCCGGCTCGACGACCACCGCGAGCCCCGACCGCCGGCCGCCCGGCACCCGGATCACGTCGCCCGGCCGAAGCTGCTCCAGCGACTCGGCCGCCGCGGCCCGGCGCGAGGCGGAGCCCTGCCTGGCCAGCTCGGTCTCGCGGTCCTTGAGCTCCGCCCGCAGCCGGGCGTACTCCACGGCGTCGCCGAGGTGGCAGGTCATGGCCTCGGCGTAGCCCTCGAGCGCGTCGAGGTTGCGCGCGACCTGCCGGGCGCGCCCCACCACCGACCGGTCGGCCTGGAACTGCGCGAACGAGGACTCGAGCAGCGCGCGGGCCTGCTCGCGCCCGACCGACCCGACGAGGTTGACGGCCATGTTGTAGCTCGGCCGGAAGCTCGACCGCAGCGGGTACGTGCGGGTCGACGCGAGCCCGGCGAGTGCGCGCGGGTCGAGCCCGGGCTGCCACAGCACGACGGCGTGGCCCTCGACGTCGATGCCACGGCGGCCCGCCCGCCCGGTGAGCTGCGTGTACTCCCCCGGCGTCACGTCGGCGTGCGTGGACCCGTTCCACTTCACCAGCTTCTCGAGCACGACCGAGCGGGCCGGCATGTTGATGCCCAGGGCGAGCGTCTCGGTGGCGAACACCGCCTTGACCAGGCCGCCGGTGAACAGCTCCTCGACGACCTCCTTGAAGGTCGGCAGCATCCCGGCGTGGTGCGCGGCGAGCCCGCGCTGCAGGCCCTCGAGCCACTCCCAGTAGCCGAGCACCCGCAGGTCCTCGCGGGGCAGGTGCGCGGTGCGCGCCTCCACGTGGCGGCGGACGGCGTCGGCCTCGTCGGGTGAGGTCAGCCGCAGCCCGGACCGCAGGCACTGCTGCACGGCGGCGTCGCAGCCGGCCCGGCTGAAGATGAACGTGATGGCCGGCAGCAGCCCCTCGCGGTCGAGCCGCTCGAGCACGTCGGTGCGGCTCGGCGGCCGCGGCCCGCCGCCCGCGTAGCCGCGGCCACGACCGCGCGGTCCCCGGTCACCACCGCGTGCGACGTCGGCGCGGGCCACCCGCAGCAGCTGCGGGTTGACCTCGGGAGCCTCGTCGCCGGGCTCCCCAGTGAAGAGGTCGTACAGCCGCGTACCCACCATGACGTGCTGCCACAGCGGCACCGGGCGGTGCTCCTCGACGACGACCTCGGTCTCGCCGCGCACCGTCACCAGCCACTCGCCGAACTCCTCGGCGTTGCTCACGGTGGCCGACAGCGAGACGACGGCGACGTCGTCCGGCAGGTGGATGATCACCTCTTCCCAGACGGCGCCGCGGGCGCGGTCGGCGAGGTAGTGCACCTCGTCCATGACGACGTGCGAGAGGCCGCGCAGCGCGCCGCTGCCGGCGTAGAGCATGTTCCGCAGCACCTCGGTCGTCATGACGACGACGTCGGCGTCGCCGTTGACGGAGGTGTTGCCGGTGAGCAGACCGACCCTGTCCTCGCCGTGCCGGGCCCGCAGGTCGGCGAACTTCTGGTTCGACAGCGCCTTGATCGGCGTCGTGTAGAAGCACTTGCCGCCCGAGGCGAGCGCCAGGTGGACGGCGAACTCGCCGACCACCGTCTTGCCGGCGCCGGTCGGGGCCGCCACCAGCACGCCCCGGCCGGCCTCGAGCGCAGCGCACGCGGTGCGCTGGAAGGCGTCGAGGCCGAAGGCGTACTGCGCCTCGAACTCAGCGAGCCGGGGGCCGGACTGCCGGCGCCGGAAGGCGGCGTACCGCTCGGCCGGCGAGGCGCCCTCGGGTGCGGCGCTGGTCACCCCCGCAGGCTACGTGCCCGCTCCGCTGCGCACGTCGTCCGCCGGCTCGGGGTCGATCGTCGACGTCTCGTCGTCACTCAGCGACGCGACCGGGTCGGCCGCCCGACGCCGCCGGGCGCGCCGCTCCCGGAGACGCGCGATGACGATGCAGAGCTCGTAGAGCCCGCAGATCGGGATCGCCATGATCATGAAGGTGAACGGGTCCTGCGACGGCGTGATGACCGCGGCCGCGGCGAAGATGCCGACGTACATGCCGCGCCGCCAGCGCCGCATGGTCGCCACCGGGAACGCCCCCACCATGTTGAGGAAGGTGACGACGACCGGGAACTCGAAGGCGAAGCCGAAGGCGAGCAGGCAGAGCGTCACGAAGTTCAGGTACGCGTGCACCGAGGTGATCGTCGTGATGCCGTCGCCGCCGATGCGGAGCAGGAAGTCCAGCCCCTGCGAGATCGTGAGGTAGGCGAACACCGTGCCGACGCCGAACAGCAGCAGCGAGGCCGCGAGGAAGCCGGCGGCGTACTTGCGCTCGTTGCGGTGCAGGGCGGGCGTGATGAACGCGCCGATCTGGTAGAGCCACACCGGCGCGGCGAGCAGGATGCCGCCGATGGCGGCGACGCGGAGCCGGACGCGGATCTGGTCGAAGACGCTGACGGCGAACAGCTCGCAGTCGGCCTCGCTGCCGGCGCTGGTCTCGCAGTAGGGCTGCTTGAGGAAGTCGAACAGCGGCTCCCAGAGGAACCACGTGACGACCATGCCGGCGACGATCGCGATGGCGCTGATGCCCAGCCGCGTCCGCAGCTCGCGCAGGTGGTCGACCAGGCTCATCCGCGCGTCCGGGCTGCGGGAGCGGCTGTCGGCACCGTCCCGGCGCCGGCGTGCGCCGGGCACGGCGGCCACCTACGGCCGGGGGTCGGCGTCGCCCGAGGGCGTGCCCTCCTGCTGCGACCCGTGCGCGGGGCGCGGGGCGGTGCCGGGCTGGGCCGGCGGCAGCTGCTCCGCGGTCACCGTGGTGTCGCGCCGGGTGGTGCCGTCGCCCAGGTCGGTGTCGCTGTCGTCGCGCAGGCCCTTGGTCTCGGCCTTGAGGATGCGCATCGACCGCCCGAGCGCCCGGGCACTGTCCGGGAGCCGCTTGGCGCCGAACAGCACCAGGATGACGAGCAGGATGAGCACGAGCTCCCAGCCGCCGGGGACTGCCACGGTTGTTCTCCTCACGGGTCGTTGCGGTCGAGGGTACGCCCGTAGGGGGCCGGCCGGCGGCCTGCGGACTGCCGGTCAGCGGCGCCCCGGTGACGGCCAGGTGAACGCGGTCCCGTGCACCGGGTCGCCGGCTACCTGCGGCCCGACTGCAGCTCGGCCAGCTCCGCCTCGAGCTCGCCCTGCACGCCCGCAACGGCGTCGCCGGCCCGGCCGACGGCGGCCTTCAGCGTCTTGGCGGTGCGCCAGGTGCCCAGCAGCACCGCCACGAGCAGCGCGAGCGCAGCGAGGAGGACCGCGGCGGCGAGCAGGTACCAGAGCACGGAGCCGAGGTTAGCCGGGCACGTCGGACCTGCCCCACGCCGGACGCGCCGGAGGGCCCGCGCGTGCTCGCGCGGGCCCTCCGGGACAGACGGGGGTCAGCTGCTGACGCGGTCCGCAGCGACCGGGGCGAGCAGGTCGGTGCTCTCCAGCTGCAGGGCGAGGTCGAGCAGGTCGTCGTAGGTGAGGACCGGGCCGGTGCGGGGCTCCAGCGCCTCGGCCGGGACGTCCCACACGGTGGCCGGGACGCCGCCGGAGACCAGCAGCGAGACGACGTGGTCGTCGGCCGGCTTGCGGACCTCGTCGGTGCAGCCCGGGCAGGTGAACGCGTAGTACGAGAGGGGCGCGTGGCTGCAGACCATGAGCGAGACGTCGGCGGGGGTCAGCTCGACCTCACCGCAGCTGGGGCAGGACGCCTTGATCGTGGTCATGGGTCGGGTCCTCTCGGTCGGCCGCGAAGGGGTGCGACACCGACTGCTTCGGCAGCGGTCCGGAGGTCCTTGACTGCGGTCTCGACACGGATGGGTGACGCTCGCGCCCGCTAGCCCGACCGGCCCTCGTCCCCGTACGCCGAGAGGGCCAGTGCGGCCTCCGCACGGACGTCGGAGGCCAGCTCGGGCGGCCCGAGCACCCGCACGTGCGGGCCCAGCCGCAGCACCAGCCGGCGGGCCCAGGCCAGGTCGGCGACCCGCAGCCGGACGGTCAGACCGCCGTCGCTGCTCTCCTGCACCGACTCGCACGGGTGGTACTCGGCCACCCAGGCCGCGGCCGGGCGCAGCGCGAGCGTGACGAGCGTGGTGTCGGGCGAGGGCACGAACAGCCCCTGTGAGACGTCGCGGGGCCGCGCCTCGGGGGGCGGCTGCGCGGGCGTGTCGAGCAGCGCGACGTCCTCGACCCGGTCGAGGCGGAACAGCCGGACGCCCTCGGTGCGCCGGCACCACGCCTCGAGGTAGGTGCGCCCCTCGACGACGAGCACGCGCATCGGGTCGACGTCGCGGTCGGTCGTCTCGTCGCGCGACGGGACGTAGTAGGACAGGTGGAGCTGCCGCCCGGCGTCCAGTGCCGCCTGCACCACCGGCAGGACACGCTCCTCGCCCTCGAGCGCGACCTCGACCCGCTCGGCCGGCGCCGCCGACTCACCGGCCGCCTGCTCGACCTTCGCCAGCGCGCGGTCGACGGCGTCGCGGTCGCGCAGTCCCGGTGTCTCGGCGAGAGCGCGCAGCGCGACGACGAGGGCCAACGCCTCGTCGACGGTCAGCCGCAGCGGTCGCTCGACGCCCGCCGTCTCGATCACCGTGACGGTGTCGCCCTCGAAGGAGAAGTCGATGAGGTCGCCGGGGCCGTGGCCGGGCAGGCCGCAGACCCACAGCAGGTCCAGCTCCTTGCGCAGCCGCGCCTCGCTGATGCCGAACTCGGCGGCGACGTCGGCGATGCGGGTGCCGGGCCGGGCGAGCAGCCAGGGCAGCAGCGCCAGCAGCCGCGACAGCTGGGCGGAGGTGCCGCTCACGTGGCCACCAGCGCCCGCAGCCGGGAGACGACGGCGGCGCGCGCCTCGGGCGGGCTGAGCACGACGGCGTCGGCGCCGTAGCCGGCGACGCGGTCGGCCAGCCGCTCCGGGTCGGAGAAGCCGACCTCGACGACGTCCCAGCCGTCGTCGTCGGCGCGCGTGGAGGTCGCCTCCCGGCGCAGCTCCCAGCCGGCACCGGCGCGCAGCCGCACCGTCGCCACGTGGCGCGGCTCGTCGGCGGCCATCCGCTCGACGGCGGCCCGCAGGTCGACGTCCCCCGGCGGCGTGACCGACCCCGGCTCCCCCGCCGGCTCGACCTCGCCGACCACGCGTGACAGCCGGAACACCCGCTGCGCCTGCCGGTCGGTGTCGAACCCGACGAGGTACCAGCGCCCGCGCCACGACACGACGCCCCACGGCTCGACCGTCCGCAGCTCGGGCGCCGGGCGGCCGGTCGCGCGGTAGGCGAAGCGCACGGGCCGGCGGTCGCGCACCGCCTCCCAGCAGCCGGGGAAGGCCGGCTCGCTGGCCGCGACCCGCGGCTCGAGCAGCGCGGGCGCCGCCGGCGCGTCGATGCCCGCGGCGCGCAGCTTCATCAGCGCGCTGCCGGTGGCCCCGGCCAGCGGGGCCGACTGCCACAGCCGCGCCGCCAAGCCCACTGCGGCGGCCTCGTCGGCCTCCAGCGCGATGTCGGGCAGCTCGTAGTCGCGGCGGGCGATCCGGTAGCCGGGCTCGTCCTCGTGCGCGGCGCTGTTGGTGCCCGTCTCGAGCGGGATGCCCAGCTCGCGCAGCTCGTCCTTGTCCCGCTCGAACATCCGGCGGAACGCCTCCTCGGTGTCCTGGTCGTAGCCGGGCACCGCGCTGCGGATCTGCTGGACGGTCAGGAAGCGCCGGGTCGCGAGCAGGCAGATGACGAGGTTGAGCAACCGCTCGGTCTTCTTCGCCGACACGAGGCGGGACGCTAGTGCAGCGACGGCCCGCCGTGAGCCCGTCCACGGGGCGCGCCGCGGCTACCCTCCGGAGCGTGATCACCTGGCGCCGGGGCACGGTGCGCGAGGTCGGGCCCGGGTGGGCCGGTGCCGTCGACCTCGCCGTCCAGGTCGACGGCGTCGGCGAGCCGCTGCGCGCGCTGGCGTTCCCCGCGCTGGTCGGCTCCCCCGGCGTGGGCGACGCCGTCCTGCTCAACACGACGGCGTCCGACCTGGGCCTCGGCACCGGCGGCTACGCCCTCGTCGTCGCGCTGCCCGACCGGCTGCCGCCCGACCGCACGGGGCCCGGGCACCTCGTCAAGGCGCGGTACACGCCGCTCCAGACGGTCGTGCTCGGTGCCGACGAACCCGACGCGCCGACGCACGAGCTGCTCGCGGGCGACGAGCCGCTCGAGCCGCCCGGGATGCCGGTGGTGGTCGCGGACCTGCACTCCTCGCTGCCGGCCGTGCTGGCCGGCGTGCTGGCCGAGCGGCCGGACGCACGGGTCGCGTACGTCATGACCGACGGCGGCGCGCTCCCGCTGTGGTTCTCGCGCACCGTCGCGGCGCTCGCCGGCGGCGCGGCGCCCGGGCGGCTCGCCGGCACGGTGACCGTGGGGCAGGCGTTCGGCGGCGACCTGGAGGCGGTCACGCTGCACTCCGGCCTGCTGGCCGCCGCGCGGGTGCTGGCGGCCGACGTCGCCGTCGTCACCCAGGGCCCGGGCAACCTCGGCACCGGCACGGCGTGGGGGTTCTCGGGCGTGGCGGCCTGCGAGGCGGTCAACGCCGCGGCCACCGTCGGCGCGCGCGCGGTCGCGGTGCTGCGGATGTCCGAGGCCGACCCGCGGCCGCGCCACCGCGGCGTCAGCCACCACAGCCTCACCGCCTACGGCCGGGTGGCGCTCGCTGCGGCTGACGTCGTCGTGCCGCGGTCGGCGCGCGCGCTGGTCGAGCCGGTGGCGGGCCGCCTGGCGGAGCAACGGCTCGTCGACGTCGACGACGCCGGGCTGCTCGAGGTGCTGCGGCCGTGGTCGCCGCTGCTGTCGACGATGGGCCGTCGGCTCGACGACGACCCGGTCGCCTTCGTCGCCGCGGCGGCGGCGGGCCGGCACGCCGCGGGGCTGCTGAGGTGAGCCCGCGGGCCTGGCTGTCGCGGCTGACCCACCGGCAGCGGCTGGCGAAGACGTTCATCCGGCGGATGTCGGTCGCGATGGTCGTCTCGAACGTGCTCGGCGGCGCCGTCGTCTTCGTCTACCTGATGTGGCTCGTGCCCGAGCGGCCCGGCGAGACGGCGGCCACGACCCTGCTGAACTCGATCGTCGGCGTCTCGTACATGGGCGTCTCGCTCGTGGCCGGCACCATCGGGAGCATCGTGCTGCAGCGCCGGCTGCTGCGGTGGCTCCGGCCGGGTCACGTCATCGTCGAGGAGGACCGGCGGACCACCCTGCAGCTGCCCGCTCGGCTGGTGCGGCTGTACGGCGCGATCTGGTTCGTGGCGGCGGTCCTGTTCGCGGCGATCAACATCCCGGTCTCGGTGGTCGGCGGGCTCGACACCGCGGGCACCATCGCGCTCGGCGGCGCGACGACGTGCGCGCTGTGCTACCTGCTGGCCGAGCGCATCGTGCGTCCGCTGGTGGCGGAGGCGATGGGCGCGGGGGCCGACGCACCACCGGTCGTGCTCGGCGTGCGCCGGCGGCTGCTGCTCTCGTGGGGGCTCGGCACCGGCATCCCGCTGTTCGGCATCGGCCTCGCCGTGATCCCGGACGGTCGGGTCGAGCCGGTCGGGCCGCTGCCCGTGCTGTTCCTGTGCGCCGTGGGCCTCGCCGTCGGACTGCTCGCGATGGACGTCGCCGCCCGGTCGGTGAGCGAGCCCGTCGCCGCCATGACCGCGGCCCTGCGCCGGGTCGGCGAGGGCGCGCTCGACATCCGGGTGCCGGTCGACGACGTCAGCGAGCTGGGTCAGCTGCAGAGCGGGTTCAACGCGATGGTGGCGGGGCTGCGCGAACGCGAGCGGCTGCGTGACCTGTTCGGCCGGCAGGTGGGTCCCGAGGCAGCGCGGCTGTCGCTCGAGCAGGGCGTGCAGCTCGGCGGCGAGCGGCGCGAGGTCGCCGTGCTGTTCGTCGACGTCGTCGGCTCGACGACGCTGGCCGCGTCCACCGAGCCGGAGGAGGTCGTGCGCCGGCTGAACGCCTTCTTCGCCGTCGTCGTCGACGTCGTGACGGCCCACCACGGCTGGGTCAACAAGTTCGAGGGCGACGCCGCGCTGTGCATCTTCGGCGCGCCCGAGCGCCGGCCGGACGCCGGCGCGTGCGCACTGGCCGCTGCCCGGGCGCTGTGCCGCGAGCTGTCGACGCTGCCGCTGCAGGCCGCCGTCGGCGTGAGCGCCGGCCCGGTCGTCGCGGGCCACGTCGGCACCGAGCAGCGGTTCGAGTACACCGTCATCGGCGACCCCGTGAACGCGGCGGCGCGGCTTACCGAGCTGGCCAAGCGGGAGCCCGGCCACGTGCTCGCCGACCGGGATGTGGTCGACGCCGCCGGCCCGGAGGCCGAGCACTGGGAGCCGTGCGGCGAGGCGGTCCTGCGCGGTCGTGCCGAGCCGACCCGGCTGACCCGCCCCCGCACCTGACCCCCACCTGACGCCCAAACCCCTAACCCCTTGCGTCCGCGTCCTGACAGACCTCCGACGCGCGCGCATGCGGACGTCGCGGGAGCGGGGCCGCTGTGGACGTCCGACTGCGCCGGCGTGGCCGGTGTGTCAGGACGCGGACGCAGGCGGAGGAGAAGGGAGGGAAGGGGAGGGAGGGAGGGGGGCAGCCGGCCGGCTAGGCGACCCCGAGCAGGTCGACGACGAAGACCAGCGTCTCCCCCGGAGCGATGACGCCGCCGGCGCCGCGCGAGCCGTAGCCCATGTCCGGCGGGATGGTGAGCCGACGACGTCCGCCCACCTTCATGCCGGCGACGCCGTGGTCCCAGCCCGAGATGACCCGCCCGGCGCCCAGCGGGAAGGTGAACGGCTCCCCGCGGTCCCACGAGGCGTCGAACTGCCGGCCGGTGGACCACGCGTGGCCGACGTACTGCATGGTGCACGTCGTCCCGGGGGTCGCCTCGCGGCCGTCGGCGACGACGAGGTCCTCGATCTCCAGCTGCGCCGGCGGCTCGCCGTCGGGGATCGTGACGGTCGGCTTGCTGCTCGTTTCGGTCATGCCGGCACGCTAGCCACGACGAAGGCGCACACGGTCAGGAGGTCGGGTTGTCCCGGCTGACCAGCTGCGGCAGCTCGCGACACGGACCGGCGAGGAAGGTGCGGGTCGGCTGCTGCGGATCCGCGGCGGGCAGCGGCTCCTCCCCGTCCCAGTAGCCGCCGCTCCAGGCGCCCCACAGGTGCTGGCGGCAGGCGCTGTCGGCGACGAAGTGCTCACGCTCGCCGGCCGGCCGCTCCGGCGGCGTCGACGTGCCGAGCACCGGGCCGACGAGGCGCTCCATCTCCGGCTCGTACCGGTCGACCCGGTCCTTGGCCCAGCGGCCGAAGTACGTGCCGTGGCCCTCGGCGGCCCGGTAGGTGTCGAGCACCCGCGGCGACGGCCGGCCGATGCCCTGCGACCCGACGTCGAAGCCGTTGCCGGTCGAGACGGCGCTCTGCAGCAGCCGATCGCGCAGCTCACGGCCGGTGAGCACACCGTCGGCGAGCTCGCAGTCGGGGCGGGCGGCCTCGCACCCGGCCGGCCCCGTGGCGATGACGCCGTCGGACTGCATGCGCGAGGCGCCGGGCAGCGTCGTCCGGATCCGGTACAGGGCCTCGGCGTACTGGCCGGCCACCTGCGGCGTGGCGTTCGAGGTGCCGCCGAAGTTCCCGCCGTTGGTGGTCGTGGTCGCGCCGTACGACGTCGGGTAGTCCGTGCCGAGCCCGGCGACGTCGGCGGGCTTGCCCGACCCGGTGTAGCTGCCGGCGTTGCGCGGATGGGTCGCGGTCACGGTGACGATCCAGTCCGGACCCTCCTGCGAGGAGAACAGCGTCGCGTTCGGGGCGAGGAAGGCGTTCTCCTGGCCGTTGCCGGCGGAGAAGAACACCTGCTGCCCGCGCTCGACCGCCTCGCGCTGGGCCTCGGTGTCGGAGCCGGCGTAGAAGCGGTCGCGGTTGACCAGCGAGAACCCGTAGGAGTTGGTGATGACGTCGATCCACGGCTGCGCCATCGCCCACTCGATCGCGTCCTCCGCCTGCGTCCTGTCGCCGTACTGGATGAACAGCAGCGCGCAGCTCGGGCACGTCCCGTAGACGTTGCCGACGGCCGACGACGCCGTGCCCATGCCGTGCGAGCCGGTGCTGTCGAGCACCCGCCCGGAGCCGAAGGTCAGCGCTCCGACGACCTTGGTGCCCGGCAGCCAGCGGTAGTTCACCGCGTCCGACGTCGAGCGCTCGACCGTCGCCCACTGCGCCTCGTCGGCCGCGGCGAGGTCCGCCGGCCGGGCGGCGGGGTCGGCGACGGCGTCGACGTCGATCTGCAGCGGCTCGTAGGCCGCGAACGTCGACGGGTCGGGGAAGCCGGGCAGCCACTCGTGCGGCGGCGCGTCGAGCGGCAGGTCGTTGCCGGCGTCGACGTCGTAGGCCTGCGGCATCTCCGACGCGAGGTAGTCGTGGTGGTACGGCGAGAACCCGCTGTTGATGACGGCGACGACCACGGCGTCCTGCGGGCCGCCCTCGCCGGAGGTCGCCCCATCCGATGACGTCGTGTGGCCGTCCGCGGCGACGGCGGCGGTGAGCGGGACAAGGGCAGCGGCGAGGCCTGCGGCCAGCGCGCGACGGGGCGACATGCCCGAGTTGTACGACAACGGGCGGTCCACTCCTGCCTGCGTCCGGTCGTGCGCGCGGGCGGGGTGTGCTGCCAGACGGACGCAACGGCCCCCCGGCAGGGGGCTACATGGAGGCGATCAGCTTGTCGACGCGGTCGTCGACGGCGCGGAACGGGTCCTTGCACAGCACGGTCCGCTGCGCCTGGTCGTTGAGCTTGAGGTGCACCCAGTCGACGGTGAAGTCGCGGCGCTTCTCCTGCGCGTGCCGGATGAACTCGCCGCGCAGGCGGGCGCGCGTCGTCTGCGGCGGCACCGACTTCGCCTCGAACACGGCGAGGTCCGTGGTCGCCCGCTCGACCAGGCCCTTCTTCTCCAGCAGGTAGTAGAGCCCGCGGCCGCGGTGCACGTCGTGGTAAGCGAGGTCGAGCTGCGCGACCCGCGGCGACGACAGCGGCAGGTCGTGCTTGGCGCGATAGCGCTCGATCAGGTGGTACTTGGTGACCCAGTCGACCTCACGGTCGACCAGCGACAGGTCGCCCGACTCGACGGCCTGCAGCGTGCGCCCCCACAGCTCGAGCACGCGCGCGACCGTCGCGTCGGAGCCGCGTCGGGCGATGAAGTCGACGGCCTTGCCGTAGTACTCCTTCTGGATCTCGAGCGCGCTGGCCTCGCGGCCGTTGCCGAGCTTGACCTTGCGGCGGCCGGTGATGTCGTGGCTGATCTCGCGGATCGCCCGGATCGGGTTCTCCAGCGTGAGGTCGCGCATGACGACCCCGGCCTCGATCATCCGCAGCACCAGGTCGGTGGTGCCGACCTTCAACAGCGTCGTGACCTCGTTCATGTTGCTGTCGCCGACGATGACGTGCAGCCGGCGGAACCGCTCGGCATCGGCGTGCGGCTCGTCGCGGGTGTTGATGATCGGGCGGCTGCGCGTCGTCGCCGACGACACGCCCTCCCAGATGTGCTCGGCGCGCTGGCTGACGCAGTACACCGCTCCGCGCGGCGTCTGCAGCACCTTGCCCGCGCCGGCGATGATCTGCCGGGACACGAGGAACGGGATGAGGACGTCGGCGAGCCGGGTGAACTCGCCGTGCCGGCCGACGAGGTAGTTCTCGTGGCAGCCGTAGGAGTTGCCCGCGGAGTCGGTGTTGTTCTTGAACAGGTAGATGTCGCCGGCGATGCCCTCCTCGCGCAGGCGCCGCTCGGCGTCGACGAGCAGCCCCTCGAGGATCCGCTCCCCCGCCTTGTCGTGCGTGACGAGGTCGACGGCGCTGTCGCACTCGGGCGTCGCGTACTCCGGGTGCGAGCCGACGTCGAGGTAGAGCCTCGCGCCGTTGCGCAGGAAGACGTTCGACGACCGCCCCCAGCTCACGACGCGGCGGAACAGGTACCGGGCGACCTCGTCGGGCGACAGCCGGCGCTGCCCGCGGAAGGTGCAGGTGACGCCGTACTCGTTCTCGATCCC
>JBKHYE010000091.1:0-42293 GCA_046565705.1 Actinomycetes bacterium | reverse complement strand
GAAGACGTGCCACCCGCCCTCGACGCGGTGGTCGTCGGCCTCGACCTCGACGGGCGGGCGGTCCTGCAGCAGCACGGTGTAGGGCACGGGGCGAGTCCTCTCGGCGAGTCTCGACCCTCGACGGCAGTCTGCCCGACGGCTGCGACAGCCCTACTTCCTGGCCGGCGTCGTGAGCAGCGCGCCGAGCTCGAAGTGCATGGGGTCGGTGTACTTCCAGTCGCCGCCCCAGCGGAAGCCCCAGCGCTTGAAGATCTCGACGATCCGGACGTCCATCGTCCCGCGGATGCCGCGGTAGTTCGTGGCGGCGTCCATGTCGATCGCGATGCCCCAGGTGTGCAGCGAGATCGAGTTGTCCGGGTTGCGCGCGATGAAGCGAGGCACGTAGCAGCCGTCGTAGGTCTTGAGCAGGTGGCCGAGCCCGCTGTCCTGGACCTCCTGCAGCGCCGCCCGCAGCTGCGGCACCATCAGCCGGTGGCAGGTGACCCTGCCCATGATGGGCACGGTCGTCGTGACGATGTTGCGGCGCACCCACTCGGCGTCCGGCTCGATCGTGCCGTCGGGGTAGTAGCGGTAGGAGAAGGCACCGAAGGCCTTGGCCGCCTTGCTGCCGGTGAGGAACGCGACGGGGTTCTTCGACGGTGGTGACAGCAGGTCGACCTGCGCGCCCTGGCCGGCCGCCTTGCGGACCTGCTCGGCGACCAGCACCGGGTCCTCGCCCTCAGGGGCCGCGACGAGCACGGCGGACGACGGCGCCAGCCCGAGCCGCTCGCCGGTGCTCTCGTCGACGACGAGGTCGCCGCCGGGCACGCCGGTGGTCGCGAAGGCGCCGACCCGCAGGCGGACGGGCTCGCCACCGGACGTCGGGCTCACCACGACGTCGCCGCCGAGCTCGAGGCCCGCCCGCTTGCCGAAGTCGTGCGACGCGATGGCCTCGCCGCGGGCGACGGCCTGCCAGACGGCGTCGGCCTCGGCGGTCCCCTTCGCGGTGAACGCGCGGAACGACGACGGGTCGACGCCGAGCGCCGGGACCTCGGACTCGCCCAGGCGGACGGTGCCGGACCGGAACGCGACGGTGCGGCTCTTGGGAGCCAGCGCGCCGACGCGGTCGGGGGGCAGCGGAGCCGGCAGCTTGACCAGGACGTCGGGCTCCAGCCGCTCGGTCAGCGGCTGGACCGCCGGCTGCGGCCCCGGCCGGCCGAGCGCGTCGCCGCTCTCGGCCGTCTCGACCGGTGCGCTGCTCTGGGCCGGCCGGCTGGTCGCCTGGATGCCCGACGGCCCGACCTCGGGGGACGAGCCCGCGACGTCGACCGCGACGACGGTCACGGACGCGGCTGTCGTGAGCGCCAGGCCCGCGGCGACGAGCGCCGGCGCGCGCAGCGCGTCCAACGCGCGCGCGGCGGCAGACGCTGCGAACCGCTCCGGGGCGGACGGCACCGGCGACAGCTCCTCGCTGGGGAAGGGGCGGGCCGGACCACCGTGCCGGCGGTCCGGGTGCTCGACAGGCCAGCGTACGTGACGCAGCGCACGCGCGCGACGCCTCACCGTTCCCCGGTGATCGTGAGCGTCGGACAGCCCGAACAAGCGCCTGCCGACGCGGCCTGCCGCTCGCGATCACGAACCCGAGCGCGGACGAACGCGGGCGCGAACGCCCGCCGGTCAGCTCGCCGCGGTGATCGGCGCCGCGGCGCGACGGGCGTGCACCGCTTCGCGCTCGGACTCCGACATCCCGCCCCACACGCCGTACGGCTCGCGCGAGGCGAGCGCGTGCTCGCGGCACAGCGCGATGACCGGGCAGCTCGCGCAGACCGCCTTCGCGGCGGCCTCGCGGTTGCTGCGGCGCGGTCCGCGCTCGCCCTCGGGGTGGAAGAACAGCTCGGTGTCCTCGCCTCGGCAGGCGCCGAGCAGCTGCCACTCCCATTTCTCCAGCTGCGGCCCGGGAAGCCGGGAGATGTCGGTCATGAGGTCGATCCCCTCGTCGCGGGAGGCCGGGGTCTCGGGCTCCGCTCGTCGTGACCGTACATCCGCGCCACAAGTTGTTCAAGTATGGCGCCGATATGGGCCTCAACCGCTCCGCGAGTGCGCCGAGTTGTGGTCGGCGACGCCCGGTCGCATCCTGCGGTCGTGCCCGAGGACCTCGACGAGCGTGCTGACGGCCCTGCCCGTCCTGCGTTCGTTGCCGACGCCGTGCCGGATGGGGGTCCGCGGTACTCCGTCGCAGCCGTGGCCCACCGGCTCGGCGTCGCCCCGGCCACCCTGCGCACGTGGGCCCGGCGGTACGGGCTCGGCCCCGGCGAGCACGCCGCCGGGGCGCACCGGCGGTACTCGCCCTCCGACGTCGCGCGGCTCGAGACGATGCGCCGGCTCACCCTGGAGGGCGTGCCGCCGGCCGAGGCCGCCCGTGTCGCGCGGGCGTCGGACGGGATGCCCACCGGACCAGGAGCGCCGCTGCCCGACGTGCAGGGCCGCCTGCGCTCGCGCGGCGGTCCCGGCGGGCGGGTGCTCGCGCTCCCCGGTGCCGACGGCGTCGTCCGCGGGCTCGGCCGGGCCGCCATGGCCCTCGACGCCGCGGCTCTCACCCGCGGCATCCGCGAGCAGGTCGCGGCGCACGGCGTCCTGCACACCTGGGAGCACGTGCTGCGTCCGGTCCTCGTCGCGGTCGGCGACCGCTGGGCGGCCACCGGCCAGGGCGTCGAGGTCGAGCACCTGGTCTCCGACTGCGCCGCCACGGTCCTCCGCGGTGTCGCCGAGACGGCGCACGAGGTCCCCGGCCGACGACCCGCGCTGCTGGCCTGCGCGCCCGACGAGCAGCACGCCCTGCCGCTGCAGGCGCTGGCGGCTGCCCTGGCCGAGCGCGGGACCGCGACGAGGACGCTCGGGGCCGCGCTGCCGCCCGAGGCGCTGCAGGCCGCCGTGCGGCGCACCGGCCCCGCGCTGCTGTTCGTGTGGGCGCAGCTGCCCGGCCCGGCCGCGCGCTCCGGCCTCGACGACCTGCCCGTCACCCGGCCGCCGACGTCCGTGGTCGTCGGCGGACCCGGGTGGGAGACGGTGCCGGTGCCGGACCGGGCCACCGTCGCGACCGACCTCGGCTCGGCGGTCGAGCTGGCCGAACGCGCCCTCGGCGTGTGGCGCGGCCCGGCCTCGTAGAGTGCCGCGCGTGACGGCGCCCGGGGATCTCGCGGACCTGCTCGCCACCGGCGAGCACGCCGCGTTCCACGGCAAGCCCGCCGCCGCCGTGGGCGCGCTCGAGCAGGCCGTCGTGCTGGCGCAGTCGCAGGGCAGGGCCGCCGAGGTGGCCGCGGCCGCCTGGCTGCTCGGCGTCGCCCTCGGCGCAGGCGGTCGCTACGGCGGCGCGCTGACGGTGCTGTCGCCGCTCGTCGAGGCGGGGCGCGCCGACGGCGCGAGCCCCGAGCACCGGCTGTTCGCCGCGCTCGCCTCGTCGACGATCGCCAGCGTGCACCGGCAGCTCGGCCGGCACGCCATCGCGCGCGACGCCGACCTCACGGCGCGCGAGCTCGCCGACGGCGCCGCCGAGGCGGCGTTCGACGCCGAGCTGGGTCTGGCCTCGGACGCGGTGGGGCTCGAGGACGTCGACGAGGCGCAAACCCGGCTGGCGGCCGCGCGCGAGCTGGTGCCGTCGCGCTCCGACGAGTGGTGGCGCCAGCGCGTGCGCCTCGGCTGGGTCGAGGCGGAGGTGGCGCTGCTCGAGGGCCGCCAGGACGACGCCGCCGCCGCAGCGCTGGCGTCGATCGAGCTGGCCGAGCAGGCCCGCGCGCCGCGGCACGTCGCCAAGGGCCTGCTGATCCGCGGCATCGCCCTGGTGAGCGGGGCGGACGAGGACGCGGCCGGCACGCTCCGGCGGGCTGCGACGCTCGCCGAGTCGCTGGGTGCCGTGCCGCTGATCTGGCCGGCCCGCGCTCTGCTCGGCGCGCTGCTCGCTGAGCAGGACCCGGCCGAGAGCACCCGCAGCCTCGCGGCGGCGCGCTCGGCGGTGCTGGCCCTCGCCGGCGACCTGCCGCCCGGAGTGCGCGCGGAGTGGCTCGCGCGTCCTGACGTCGCCGCTCTGCTCGAGGGATGACCGGGCCGTAGCCCTTCCGGGTGAGGCCGTGCACCCGGGTGGGGGACGATCCGGACGAACAGGGGCCGTCCCCCGGGCGGGTGAGGACGGTCACCCGTCCGGGCGGACCGTCAGAGGTAGTCCCTCCTGACCAACTCACCGCGTTCTGCTCACGTCGGGCCTGTTGCGTGCCGATGGTGGTCTCGGTGCAGCAGGTCCGCTGTGCCGCGGACGGGTGCTTCCGCACCGGCGACCGACGAGGGAGGTGGCACGTGCAGGTCCCGACCGGCACGACGACGGCCGACCTCGGCACAGTGCTCGCCGCTGCCGCCACGCGGCTCGCCGCTGACGGGACGGCTGCGGTGCAGCCGGTGCTCGACGACGTCGTCGACGCGCTCGGCCTGCGCGGCGCCGTGCTGCGCGACGTCGCCACCGGTGCCCTGCGTGCCGTCGCCGGCGACGCCGTGCACGCCGTGCCGCAGCGCCGCGAGGCGCCCGACGGCGAGGCCGTCGTCTCCCTTCCCGTGCTCGCCGGCCGCTCGCGCACCGCGACGCTGACCGTCGTCGGCGCCCGCCCCAGCGACCTGCCGGCGCTGCGGGGTGTCTGCGCCGTGCTCGGGCTGGCGCTGCGGCCGCCCGACGACGCGCTGGCGCAGAGCCTGCTCCACGCGGCCGACGCCGAGGCCGACGAGCTCGCCGACGCGCTCCACGACGGTCCGGTCCAGGAGCTGGTCTACGCACGCTTCGCCGCCGACGCGGCGGTCCGCGGCGGCGACGTCATCGCGGCGCGCGACGCCGTGCAGGCCGCGCTGCGGTCGCTGCGCCGGTCGCTGTGGCTGGCGCGTCCGCGCGGCGGTGCCGACGGCGGGCTCGCGCCCGCGCTCGAGCAGCTCAGCGCGCGACTCGAGGAGTCGGGTGGGCCGCCGCTCCTCCTCGCGCTCGACACGGCTGCGGCCGCGGCGCTCGACCCGCGGACGTCGTCCGTGTCGTACCGGCTCGTGCAGTCGGTCGCCCGTGACGCGGCGCAGCCCACCTGCGTCCAGCTCGTCAGGGACGTCGAGGGCGTGCACCTGCACGTCGGCGGACGACTGGCCGCCGCTGACCGCTGGAGCGCGCGTGCCCGCGCGGTCGGCGCGTCGCTGCACATCGATCCCACCGGGAGCGTGGTGCTCTCGGTCCCGGCAACCCCCGGCACCACCCCCCACGACGAGATCGAGGCGATCCCGTGACCACCGTGCTGATCTGCGACGACCACCGCATCGTGCGCGAAGGACTGCGCCAGTTCGTCGCGGGCGTCCCCGGCGTCGACCGCGTGGAGACCGCCGCGAGCGGTGAGGAGGTGCTGGCGCGCTACCCGCACGAGCACCCCGACCTCGTGCTGATGGACGTCCGCATGCCGGGGCTCGGTGGCCTCGAGGCGACCCGGCGGCTCGTCGCGCAGTACCCGGGCGCCAAGGTGATCATGCTGACCGCCGCCGACGACCGGGACCAGGTCGCGGCCGCCGTCTCGCACGGTGCGCGCGGCTACCTGCTCAAGGACGTCTCGCACGAGGAGCTGTGCGCCGCTGTCGCGCACGCCCTCGACGGCGCCGACCTCGTGGAGCCGTCGCTGCGCCGCGCGCTGGCGAGCCGCGACAACGCGCGCAGCATGCCGCCCGGCGCGCAGCTGACCGAGCGCGAGCTGCAGGTCCTCACTGGGATGAGCCAGGGCAAGAGCAACGCCCAGATCGGCCGCGACCTGTACCTGTCCGAGGACACCATCAAGACCCACGCCCGCCGGCTGTTCCGCAAGCTCGGCGTCAACGACCGCGCGCAGGCCGTGGCGCTCGGCTTCCGCCGGGGCCTCGTCAGCTGACCCGTCGCGACATCGTGCTCTCCACAGCGCCCTGACGCTGTGGAGAGCACGACGTCGGACGCGGCTCGGCGACCCGGCCGCGACGGCGCCCGCGGCTAGAGTGACGAGCCCGTCCCTCGGCCGCCGGAAGGGCACCACATGCCCCACACGCCTCCCGCCGATCCCGACTTCGACGAGAAGTTCCCGCTGCTCGGGCTGACGTTCGACGACGTCCTGCTGCTCCCCGGCGAGACCGACGTGGTCCCCAGCGAAGTCGACACGACGACCCGGCTCACCCGCGAGCTCTCGCTGCGCGTGCCGCTGGTGTCGAGCGCCATGGACACCGTGACCGAGTCACGGATGGCCATCGCCATGGCCCGGCAGGGCGGCATCGGGATCCTGCACCGCAACCTGTCGATCGAGGACCAGGCCTACCAGGTCGACCTCGTGAAGAGGACGCAGACGGGCATGATCAGCAATCCCGTCACCATCGGCCCCAAGGCGACTCTCGAGGAGCTCGACGCCACGTGCGGTGAGTACCGCGTGTCCGGCCTGCCGGTGGTCGACGACGACCGCACGCTGCTCGGCATCATCACCAACCGCGACCTGCGCTTCGTGCCCGTGGCCGAGTGGGCGACGACGCACGTCGCCGACGTCATGACACCGATGCCGCTCGTGACGGCGCCGGTGGGCATCTCGCGCGAGGACGCCACCGCGATCCTGCGCCAGCACAAGCGCGAGCGGCTGCCCATCGTCGACGAGCACGGCCGGTTGGCCGGGCTCATCACCGTGAAGGACTTCGTCAAGTCCGAGCAGTTCCCGCACGCGAGCAAGGACGCCGACGGCCGGCTGCTGGTCGGTGCCGCGATCGGCTACTACGGCGATGCGTGGGAGCGGGCGTGCACCCTGGTGGACGCCGGCGTCGACGTCCTCGTGCCGGATGTCGCCAACGGTCACGCGCGGCTCATGCTGGACATGATCGCCCGGCTGAAGAAGGACCCGGCGACCCGGCACGTGCAAGTGCTCGCCGGGAACATCGCCACCCGCGACGGCGCGCAGGCTCTCGTCGACGCCGGCGCCGACGGCGTGAAGGCCGGCGTCGGCCCCGGCAGCATCTGCACCACGAGGGTCGTCGCAGGCGTCGGTGTGCCGCAGGTGACCGCCATCTTCGAGGCCGCTCGCGCCTGCCGCCCGGCCGGGGTGCCGCTCGTCGGCGACGGCGGCGTGCAGTACTCCGGCGACATCGCCAAGGCGATCGTGGCCGGTGCCGACACGGTGATGGTCGGTGGGCTCCTCGCCGGCTGCGAGGAGAGCCCCGGCGACCTCATCTTCGTGGGCGGCAAGCAGTACAAGGCCTACCGGGGCATGGGGTCGATCGGCGCCATGGCGTCGCGCGGGAAGCGCTCGTACAGCAAGGACCGCTACTTCCAGGCCGACGTCGCCGCCGACGAGCTGATCGTCCCGGAGGGCATCGAGGGCCAGGTGCCGTACCGCGGGTCGCTGCGCACCGTCGCGCACCAGTTGGTGGGCGGGCTCCACCAGTCGATGTTCTACGTCGGTGCGCGCACCGTCGACGAGCTGCGTGAGCGCGGCCGCTTCGTGCGCATCACCGCGGCGGGGCTGAAGGAGAGCCACCCGCACGACATCCAGATGACGGTGGAAGCACCGAACTACTCCGGGCGCGGCTGATGCCGGACACCGTCGAGATCGGCATCGGCAAGTCCGGCCGGCGTGCGTACGGCTTCGACGACATCACCATTGCGCCGTCGCGCCGCACCCGCGACCCCGAGGACGTCTCGATCGCCTGGGACATCGACGCCTACCGCTTCGAGCTGCCGCTCGTGGCCAGCGCCATGGACGGCGTCATGTCGCCTGCCACCGCCATCGAGCTGGGGCGGCTCGGCGGGCTCGGCGTCCTCGACCTCGAAGGGCTGTGGACCCGGTACGACGAGCCGGAGCCGCTGCTCGAGCGGATCGCGGAGATCCCCGCGGCCGACGTGACGCGCGAGCTGCAGCGCATCTACGCCGAGCCGGTGAAGGCCGACCTCATCACCGCGCGGGTCAAGCAGATCCGCGACGCCGGCGTCACCGTCGCCGCCAGCCTGACGCCGCAGCGCACGGTGCAGTTCGCGCAGACGGTGCTCGACTCCGGCGTCGACATCTTCGTCATCCAGGGCACCGTCGTGTCGGCCGAGCACGTGAGCAGCCGGCAGGAACCGCTGAACCTCAAGCGCTTCATCGCCGACCTCGACGTGCCCGTGCTCGTCGGCGGCGCGGCGACCTACCAGAGCGCGCTGCACCTCATGCGCACCGGAGCGGCCGGTGTGCTCGTGGGCGTGGCCGGCGGCAGCGCGAACACCACCCGCAGCGTCATGGGGATCGGCGTGCCGATGGCGACGGCGGTGGCGGACGCCGCCGGCGCCCGGCGCGACTACCTCGACGAGTCCGGCGGCCGGTACGTGCACGTCATCGCCGACGGCGGGATGCGCACCGGCGGCGACATCGCCAAGGCGGTCGCCTGCGGCGCGGACGCCGTCATGCTCGGTAGCCCGCTCGCGCGCGCCGCCGAGGCACCCGGCGGGGGCTGGCACTGGGGGCACGGGTCGTCGCACCCGGAGCTGCCGCGTGGCACGCGCGTCGACGTCGGGACCGTCGGCACGCTGCAGGAGGTGCTCGTCGGGCCGTCGTGCACGGCAGACGGCTCGACCAACCTGTTCGGCGGCCTGCGCCGTGCGATGGCGATGACCGGCTACTCCTCGCTCAAGGAGTTCCAGAAGGTCGAGATCATGCTCGCACCCGCGGCGCGCAGCCGTGATCTGCCCGTTCCGTCCGCCGCGGGGCGACGCGCACCGTAGCCTGGGCGGCGCCGTCGCCCTACCCCCGCACGCTACGGAGACCGCATTGGGCCTGCCCGGGCCTGCCGCCCGGTTGCTCGAGGACTTCTCCGCCTTCGACGACCTGCCCGTGGCCATGTCGCTGGTCTCGTGCGACGGCCGGCTGCTGCGTGCCAACGCGGCGATGTGCCGGCTGCTCGGCCGCACGGAGCCAGAGCTGCTCGGCGCGGACCTCGGTGCGGTCACCGGAGCCGAGCAGTCCGTCACGACGTCCCTGAGCGAGCTCACCACCGGGCGGTCGGACGTCGTCACCGTCCCCGACCGGTACGTGCGACGGGACGGGACGAGCCACGACGTCGTGGTGCGGCGCACCGGCGTGCGTGACGCCCAGGGCACCGTCGCGCTCGTCGTCGAGCACGCCACCTGCGGAGCGGGCGACGAGGCCGAGCGGGTGCTCGCGACGGCTGCCGTCCGCACGGCTGCGCTGCTGCGGCTCGCCGAGCGCCTGAGTGCCTCGCACCGGGGGCCCGCAGCGGTCGCCGACGCGACGGCCGACGCCGTGCACGCGGCGCTCGGCGGCGGGGTCTCGGTCTTCTTCGTCGACCCGGCCGACGCCGCCACGCTGGAGGCGGCGTCGGTGCGCACCGGCGACCCGGCGTCGGAGGCGGAGCTGCGCCGGCTGTACGCGCTGCGGCCGCTCCGCACCGACGTCGGCGTCTTCGGCACCGGGTGCGCGGCCGGCCGACCGACGGTGCTCCGCGACCCGTGGGGAGCGTCCGACCCGTCGCCGGTGATGGACGAGTACACGTCGTGGCTGGCCGCGCACCCCGTGCGCTACCTGCTGCTCGTCCCGCTGCAGTGGGACGGGCGCGTGCTCGGCCTCGTCGCCGTCGGCCGGCACGGCGACCGCAGCTTCTGCGACGACGACGTCGCCTTCGCCTCGCTCGTGGCCGCGCAGGTCTCCCGCGTCCTCGCCGACGTCCTGCTGCTGGCGCTCGAGCGCAGCACCGCTCGACGCGAGCGTGCGGTCGTCGAGGTCACCCGGCGCTGCGACGAGGCGCTCGGCAACCCCTCGGACGTGCTCGACGCCGCCGTGCGTGCCGTCGCGGCCGAGGTGGGTGCGGCCTGCGCCGCCTGGCTGCTGCACGAGGCGCCCGACGGCGTGCAGGTCGGTCGGGCGGCGGTCACACACCCCGACCCCGCGGTCGAGGACCTGCTGCAGCCCTGGCTGCGCAACTGGGTGCACGAGGGCGCCACGTTCCTGCCGCGCGTGCTGCGCGAGGGCAGGGCGTACGTCGTCGGCCGTGACGAGGTCGCCGCGCTGGCCGCCGGCGTCGCGTCGCTGCAGGGCTGCGCCGACGACGTCGCGGTCGCGTCGCTGTACGGCGTCCGGCTCGCGGCCCGAGGTCAGACCGTCGGTCTGCTGCTCGTCGGCAGCCGGTCGCGGCCGCTCAGCACCGACGACCGCCGGCTCGTGGACGCGCTCGCCGAGCGGGTCGCGCTCGCCCTCGACAACGCCGCTCTGCTGGGAGCCGCGCGGTCGAGCCGGTCGCGCGCCCGGGCGCTGGTGGAGCACTGCTCCGACCTGCTGCTCATGGCCGACGCCGAGGGGGCCATCACCTACGCCTCTCCCGCGGCGGCGCGCATCTTCGGGCGGCGGCTCGGCGAGACGCTGATGGCCTCGGTCGTCCCGGACGACCAGGGAGTCGTCGCCCGGAGCTGGCGCGCAGCGCTCGAGCAGCCGGGCCTGTCCGCACCGGTCGACGTCCGCGTGCGTGACGTCGACGGCCGGCTGCGGCGGGTGTCCGCCGTCATGAACAACCTGCTGCACGACCCCGCCGTCGGCGGCGTCGTGCTGACGGTGCGCGACGTCACCGAGGAGCGCGCGGCGACCGAGCGGCTGGCTGCCCGCGCGGGGCAGCAGGCCGCGCTCGCCGCGATCGGCGCGACAGCCCTGACCGCGGGCCTCGACGAGCTCTACATGACGGTGGCGAAGTCCATCGGCGAGGTGCTCGACGCGCGCGACACCGGTGTCCTCCAGCGCATCGGTGACCACAGCTGGGTCGTGCTGGGGTGCAACGAGCCGAACCACGTCGGCACCACGCTCGAGGTCGGGAAGCGTGCCGGTCTCAGCGTGCTCGCCGGCACCGCCCGCCCGGTGCTCGTCGAGGACTACGCACGCCCGGGTCTGATCGACGAGACCTCCGTCGTGCAGGAGTACGGCGTGCGCAGCGGCGCCCTCGCACCGGTCCTCGTGAACGGGGAGGTGTGGGGCGCCGTCACCGCGACGGCGGAGGCTCCCGGCTGCTTCACCGACGTCGATGCCGACTTCATGCAGACGGTGGCTGCGGTGCTGGCGGGAGCGGTCGAGCGCGACGAGATCGCGTCGCGGGTGCTCGCCCAGGCGACGACGGACGACCTCACCGGGCTGCCGAACCGCGCCGGCGTGCACCAGACGCTCGCGCAGGCGCTGCGGAACCGGCGGGCGACCGGCGAGCCCGTCGCGCTGCTGCTGCTCGACGTCGACGACTTCAAGGACGTCAACGACTCGCTCGGGCACGGCGCGGGCGACGAGGTCCTCATCCAGCTCGGCCGCCGCCTGACCGAGGTGGTCGGCCGGCGCGCGCACGTGGCGCGGCTCGGCGGCGACGAGTTCGCCGTCGTGCTCGACGGCTGCGGCGCGGAGACGGCGGCGGACGTCGCGCAGGACCTGGCACGCTGCGTCGGCGAGCCGTTCGCGCTGCGCGGCATCGACGTGACCCTGTCGACGAGCACCGGCATCGCGGTGGCGCCGGACCACGGCGCCGCGGTCGAGCACCTGCTGCAGGCCGCCGACATGGCGATGTACCGGGCGAAGACCGAGCGCAGCGGCTCGGCGGTCTACGATGCGGTCCTCGACAGCCGCCGCTCCGAGCGGCTGGCGCTGCTGTCCGAGCTGCGCGTCGCGCTGTCGAGCGGTCAGCTCGTCCTGCACTACCAGCCGCTGGTCGACCTCGCGTCGGGGCGCGTCGTCGAGGTGGAGGCGCTGCTGCGCTGGCAGCACCCCGAGCGCGGGCTGCTGCTGCCCGGTGAGTTCCTGCCGACCGCCGAGCAGACCGACCTGGTGCACGGGCTGACCCGGCACGTCGTCCGCACTGCCGCACGGCAGGCCCGTGAGTGGCGCGCGGCCGGGTGGCCGGGCACCGTCGCCGTCAACGTCTCCGCGCTCGCGCTGCGGCCCCCCGACGTCGTCGACGCGCTGCGCGAGGAACTGCTGCGCGGCGAGGGCGCGCTGTCGGTCGAGCTCACCGAGTCGGCGCTCGCCGACGACCGCGCGCGGGAGGCGATCGCGACCCTGGCCGCGGCCGGGATCGCATGCTCCATCGACGACTTCGGCACCGGGTGGTCGTCGCTGTCCTACCTGCGCGACCTGCCGGTCAGCCGGCTCAAGCTCGACCGCTCCTTCAACCGGCGGGTCGACCGCGACGAGCGCGACGCCGCCATCGTCGGCGGCGTCGTCACGATGGCGCACGCGATCGGGCTCGACGTCGTCGCCGAGGGCGTGGAGACGCCGGAGGTCGCCGGCCGGCTGCGCGAGCTGGGCGTCGACGTCGCGCAGGGCTGGCTCTACGGGCGGCCGCAGCCGGCCTGCGAGCTCCGGCTCGCCTGAGCAGTGGGCGGCCGCTCCGGCGGTAGCCTGACCCGGGTGAGCGTGCACCCGTCACCGGCGGAAGACCTCGTCCTCGTCGTCGACTTCGGCGCGCAGTACGCCCAGCTCATCGCGCGCCGCGTGCGCGAGGCGAAGGTGTACTCGGAGGTCGTGCCGCACACGATCACGGCCGACGAGGTGCGCGCGCGCCGTCCGCGCGCCGTCATCCTGTCCGGCGGCCCGTCGTCGGTGTACGCCGACGGCGCCCCGCAGGTGCCGGCGGGCTTCTTCGAGACCGGCGTCCCGACGTTCGGCATCTGCTACGGCTTCCAGGCGATGGCGCTCGCGCTCGGCGGTCGTGTCGACCGCACGGGCACCGCGGAGTTCGGCGGCACGCCGCTGGCCGTGGTCGACCCGGGTGTGCTGTTCAACGGACTGCCTGCACAGCAGTCGGTCTGGATGTCCCACAACGACGCCGTCGCCGAGGCGCCCGACGGCTTCCGCGTCACCGCGTCGACGCCGCAGACGCCGGTCGCCGCGTTCGAGCACCCGGACCGCGGGCTGTACGGCGTGCAGTTCCACCCGGAGGTGCTGCACAGCGAGCAGGGTCAGCGGGTGCTCGAGGCCTTCCTCGACGCCGCGGGATGCCGGCGCACCTGGACGATGGTGAACATCGTCGAGGAGCAGGTCGAGCGGATCCGTGAGCAGGTCGGCGACAAGCGCGTGGTGTGCGGTCTGTCCGGTGGCGTCGACTCCGCCGTGGCAGCGGCGCTGGTGCAGCGTGCCGTCGGCGACCAGCTCACCTGCGTGTTCGTCGACCACGGGCTGCTGCGCAAGGGCGAGGCGGAGCAGGTCGAGCAGGACTTCGTCGCCTCGACCGGCGTGCAGCTGCGCGTGGCCGACGCGAGCAAGCGCTTCCTCGACGCGCTGGCCGGGCTGACCGACCCGGAGGACAAGCGCAAGGCGATCGGCCGCGAGTTCATCCGCGTGTTCGAGGAGGAGGCGCGGGCGGTCGTCGAGGGCTCGGACGAGCCGGTCGAGTTCCTCGTGCAGGGCACGCTCTACCCCGACGTCGTCGAGAGCGGTGGTGCCATCCACGGAGACACCAGCGGCGCCGCGAACATCAAGAGCCACCACAACGTCGGCGGCCTGCCGGACGACCTGCAGTTCCAGCTGGTCGAGCCGCTGCGGCTGCTGTTCAAGGACGAGGTGCGCCGGGTCGGGATCGAGCTCGGCCTGCCGGAGGGCATCGTCTGGCGCCAGCCGTTCCCGGGGCCCGGCCTCGGCATCCGCATCATCGGCGAGGTGACGCAGGAGCGCCTCGACGTGCTGCGCGAGGCCGACGCGATCGCGCGCGAGGAGCTCACCGCCGCCGGGCTGGACCGCGAGATCTGGCAGTGCCCGGTCGTGCTGCTCGCCGACGTCCGCTCGGTCGGCGTGCAGGGTGACGGCCGCACCTACGGCCACCCCGTCGTGCTGCGTCCGGTGTCGTCGGAGGACGCGATGACGGCCGACTGGACCCGCCTGCCCTACGACGTGCTGGCGCGCATCTCGACGCGCATCACCAACGAGGTCCGCGAGGTCAACCGCGTCGTGCTCGACGTGACGAGCAAGCCGCCGGGGACGATCGAGTGGGAGTGACAGCGCGGCCGTGACGCCCGTCGCCACGTCAACGCTCGCCGGCGGCTCGCTGGTCGTGGGCTTCGCCGTCGCTCAGGTCACCGGTGTACGTGCTGCCGGCGGCGTCGTGCTGGTCGCCGCCCTCGCGTGGTGCGCCGCGCAGTGGCGACGGCAGGCGGGTACGGGCGCAGCCGTGGGGCTCGTCGTGCTGTACGCCCCACTCTTCGTCGCCGCCCACCTGCTCGCGCCGCTGGTCGGCGCGTGGCCCGCCGTCGTCCTCGTCGCGGTCGTCATGGGGGCTGCGGCGTTCCGGGTCGCTACGCCGACGCGCGCCGCGCGGTAGCCCGCGCGTCGCCACGGCGTGGCGGGTTGACCGCCTGCCGCCCGAGCGTCACCTTGCCGCCACCGACGACGGAGGTGTCCGATGCGTGCCTGGCAGCGGTGGTGGCCCCTGAGCGGGGTCCTGTTCGCGGTGCTGTTCGTGCTCACGGTCGTGCTGGTCGGCGACGCCGGCGGGTCCACCGCCGAGGAGGCGGCGCAGGAGCTGCCCGACGCGGCCGACCGGCTGGCGACGGCGTTCCTCGTCGGCGCGGTCTCGACCGCCTTCCTGCTGACCTTCTTCGCCGGCGTGCGCGACCTCGTCGTCGGCGCCGCTCCGACGCGCACCGTGCTGGCTGCGCTGAGCCTGGCACCGGTGGCGGGGGCTGCCGCGCTCGTCATGGGCAGCCTCGCCACGCTGTTCGGCTTGGGCGAGGCCGCAGCCGACACCGGCGTCACCGCGGAGGTCGTCGCCTTCGCGTCCAGCGCTCAGTACGGCTTCCTCGTCGCCGGCATGATGCTGCTCGGCCTGGCGGTCGCGTCCGCCTCGCTCGGCCTGCGCGGCACCGGGGCGCTGCCCGACTGGCTGTGCTGGGCGGGCGTCGTCGTCGCCGTGCTCCAGCTCGTCGCCTTCATGTTCTTCCCGATGCTCCTGCTCGTGCTGTGGATCCTCGTCGCCGCTGTCGTCCTGACCGTGCGCCGACCTCAGGAGGTGCCTTCCGTGGTCACCGCCGAGCACGCGCGGCCGACCACCGCCGGCCTGGACCCGCTCTGAGCGCTCCCGCCGGTCGCTGACGCACACTGGTGCCGTCGCGAGACGAACGGGGAGGGCCAGTGCCGCGCTACGACTACCGCTGCCGCACGTGCGACGCGACCTTCGAGGTGCGTCGCGGTCTCGAGGAGTCGGAGACGCCGGTGCCGTGTCCGCAGGGGCACGCGCAGACGTCGCGGGTGTTCACCGCGGTCGCCGTAGGCGGTGCCGCCGCTGCGCCGGCCGCAGCGCCCTCGGGCGGGTGCTGCGGTGGCGGCTGCTGCGGCTGAGGAGCCCGTCTACTCCTCGGTCTCCTCGTCGATCTCCTCGCCGGCGTCCTCGGCGCCCCCCTCGACGTCCTGGACGCCCTCGTCGACCTGCTGCTCGACCTGGTCCTCTTCGCCCTCGGTGCAGGCAGCGACGCCACCGAGCGCCAGCAGGCCGGCCAAGGACAGTGCCGTGGCACGTGAACGCATTGTGCTGTCTCTCCTCTCGTTCGGGTTCGTCCCGTTCCGGGCTACCCGACCCCCGCGGCCCAACCCTCGGTCGCCCCGGGAAGGCGGCCGTACGCTGCGGTCCGCGTGAGGGGGGCGTCGTCGTGCGGATCGCGGTACTGGGGACAGGCACGGTCGGGACCACGCTCGCGAGCGGGTTCGAGCGGGCCGGGCACGAGGTCCTCCTCGGCACGCGCGACCCGGCTTCAGGTGCTGGTGCCGAGTGGGCGGCGCAGCACCGCGGCGGTGCCGCGACGTCCGCTGACGCGGCGGCTGCCTCGGACGTCGTCGTCCTGGCGCTGCCCGGCACTGCGGTGCTCGACGTCGTCAGCGGTCTCGGCGCCGCGGCCGACGGCAAGGTCGTCGTCGACGTGACGAACCCGCTCGACTTCTCGCACGGGTTCCCGCCGCGGCTGTTCACGACCGCCGAGAGCCTGGCCGAGCAGGTGCAGGCGGCGCTGCCGGCGGCGCGCGTCGTCAAGACCCTCAACACGGTCAACGCGTCGGTGATGGTCGACCCGGCGCGGATCGCCGGCGAGCACACCATGCCGCTGTGCGGCGACGACGACGGCGCGAAGGCCGACGTCCGCCGCCTGCTGCGCGACCTCGGCTGGTCCGACGGCGCGCTGCTCGACCTCGGTCCGCTCGCCGCAGCCCGCGCGACCGAGGCGTACGTGCTGTTCTGGGTCGCGCTGATGCAGGCGACCGGCACCGACGACGTGAGCGTGCGGGTCGTGACTGCCTAGTCTCGGCGGCACGGCACGGCACGGCACGGCACGTCGACACGGGGGAGGGCGCGGTGGGCAACCGCTCTGCGGTCGACCCGGCGAGCGCCGCCTCCGCGGTCCGCACGGAGCAGGCGCACAGCGCGCTGCGGGCCGACATCCGGCGGCTGGGCGGGCTGCTCGGCGACCAGGTGCGGGCCGACCACGGCGACGAGGCGTTCGAGCTCGTCGAGCGCGTGCGTCGGCTCGTCCGCGACAGCGAGGGTGCCGCCGAGCTGCGCGAGCTGCTGCGGACCCTCGACGGCAGTACGGCCGCCCTGCTCGCACGCGCCTTCTCGACGTTCTTCGCCCTCGCCAACCTGGCCGAGCAGGTGCACCGCGGTCGCGACCTCGAGGCGCAGGCCGACGACGGCCACGGTCCGGTCGCCGAGGCCGTCGCGCAGCTCCGCGACGCCGACACCGACCTGGTGCGGGCGGTCCTCGACCGGCTCGAGCTGCGACCGGTGTTCACGGCGCACCCGACCGAGGCGTCGCGCCAGTCGGTGCTGCGCACGCTCCGCCGGGTCGCCGACCTGCTCGACGCCGACCTGCCCGAGCCGGTGCTCGACCGCCGGCTGCGTGAGCAGGTGCAGCTGCTGTGGCAGACCGACGAGCTGCGCGTCGGCCGCCCGCACGTCAGCGACGAGGCGCGGGCGGTCGTGTACTACCTCGACCAGCTGGCCCGCGACGTGCTGCCGCGCGTGGTCGAAGAGCTCGAGTCGGGTCTGGCCGGGCTGGGCGTCGCGCTGCCGCCCGGCACGGCGCCGGTCCGGTTCGGGTCGTGGGTCGGCGGTGACCGCGACGGCAACCCGAACGTCACCGCCGAGACGACGTTGGAGGTGCTGCGGCTCAACGCCCAGCACGCGCTGACGCTGCAGATCGACCTCGTCGACCAGCTCATCAGCGAACTGAGCATCTCGACGCGCCTGGCGGCCGTGAGCCGCGAGCTCGTCGAGAGCCTCGAGCGCGACCGGGAGCTCCTGCCGCACGTCCATGACCGCTTCGTGCGGCTCAACGCCGAGGAGCCGTACCGGCTGAAGCTCAGCTACGTCCGGCACCGCCTGGTCGCGACGCAGGACCGGCTGGCCGAGGGCCGCGAGCACCGGCCCGGCCTCGACTACCTCGGGTCGGCGGAGTATCTCGCCGAGCTGGAGCTGCTGCGCACGTCGCTCCTGGCCAATTGCGGGGAGCTGGTGGCGGACGGCCCGCTGGCACGCGCGCTGCGCACCGCGCGCGCCGTCGGGCTCGACCTCGCGGTGCTCGACGTGCGTGAGCACGCGGCCCGTCACCACGAGGCCGTCGGTGCGCTGCTCGACCGCGTGCACGAGCTGTCCCACCCCTACGCCGAGCTCGACCGCAGCTGGCGCACCGCCGTGCTGTCGCGCGAGCTCACCGGCCGTCGTCCGCTGGTGCGTCCTGGCGCCGTGCCCGACGCGGCGCAGCCGGTGCTCCAGGTCTTCGAGGTGGTCCGCGGGGCGCTCGAGGTCTTCGGCCCGGACGTGGTCGAGAGCTACGTCGTCTCGATGGCCCAGGGCGTCGACGACGTGCTGGCCGTCGTCGTGCTGGCACGGGAGGCCGGACTGGTCGACCTCACCGAGGAGAGGGGCGTCGCGCGCATCGGGGTCGTGCCGCTGTTCGAGACCGTCGCGGAGCTCCGCAGCGCCGGCGAGCTGCTGCACGCGATGCTGAGCGACCCGTCCTACCGGCGCCTGGTCACCCTGCGCGACGACGTGCAGGAGGTCATGCTCGGCTCCTCCGACAGCAACAAGGACGCCGGCGTGACGACGTCGCGCTGGGAGATCCAGCGGGCGCAGCGCCGCCTGCGCGACGTCGCCGAGCGGCACGGCGTGCGGCTGAGGCTGTTCCACGGCCGCGGCGGCTCGGTCGGCCGGGGCGGCGGACCGGCGGCCGAAGCGGTGCTCGCGTCGCCGCACGGCGTCCTCGACGGCGCGATGAAGCTGACCGAGCAGGGCGAGGTCGTCTCCGACAAGTACGCGCTGCCGCGCCTGGCCCGCCACAACGTCGAGGTGCTGGTCGGGTCCCTGCTGCAGGCGTCGGTCCTGAACCGCGCACCGCGCACCGACGCGGGCGTGCTGGCGACCTGGGACGAGGTCATGGACGTCGTGTCCCGGGCCGCGCAGCGCCGCTACCGCGAGCTCGTCGACGCGCCGGACCTGCCGGAGTTCTTCGCCCTCGCCACACCGGTCGAGGAGCTCGGCGGGCTGAACATCGGCTCCCGGCCGGCCCGCCGGCCCGGTGGCGGGCCCGCCGGCATCGAGAGCCTGCGCGCGATCCCGTGGGTGTTCGGCTGGACGCAGAGCCGCATGGTGGTGCCCGGCTGGTTCGGCGTCGGGACCGGCCTGGCGGCGGCCCGCGACGCCGGGCTCGACGACGCCCTCGCCGAGATGCTCAAGGGCTGGCCGTTCTTCGCCTCGTTCCTCGGCAACGTGGAGATGACGTTGGTGAAGACGGACCTCGCGATCGCCCGCCGCTACGTCGACGCCCTCGTCGAGCCGCGCCTGCACGGCGTCTTCGACGTCGTCGTGGCGGAGCACCGGCTCACCATGGAGGAGGTGCTGCGGCTGACGGGCGGCACCGACCTGCTCGCCGCCCACCCGCTGCTGCAGCGGACGCTGCGCGTGCGGGAGGCCTACCTCGCGCCGCTGCACGCGCTGCAGGTCGAGCTGCTCGCCCGCCGTCGTGCCGCGCTCGCCGCCGGTGACGAGGCGGACGCCGACGAGCAGCGCGCGCTGCTCACGACCATCAACGGCATCGCGGCAGGACTGCGCAACACCGGCTGACCCGGCACCCGTTGCGTCCACCCGCGCAGCAGCGGGACTGGTGAGGCCGGTGCGGTCCCACCGGCCCGACAGGTGCCGTGGTGGACGGCGCGGGTGTCAGCCGGAGCGGCGCAGCGCCGCCACGAGCCCGATGACGCCGGCGCCCAGGAGCAGTGCCGGGAACACGATGCCGGCGTCGACGTCGACGTCGAGCAGCGACACCAGCGCGACGCCGACCGCCAGCAGCCCGGCGACGAGCGAGACGGGGTCGACCGGGTGCCAGCCCAGCCGGGCCGGCACCTGCGCCGGCATCTGCGGGGACTCATCCTGCGGGGACAACGCGCACCTCCAGTTCGCCGACGCCGACCTCGACGTCGAGCGTGACGTTGCGGCGCCCGGTCTCTCCGAGCGCGGTCTCACGGTCCAGACCTGGACCGGTCTGGGTGCGCGCGCCGCCGTCGCCGTCGGGCGTGCGCAGCTCTCCGAACCCGACGTCCGCGTCCATCGCGACGCGCAGGTCCTCCGGCACGAGCACGACGAGCTCGCCGACGCCGACGCGCGCCTCGACGGTCACCTGCCGCTCGGTGCCGGCCAGCGGCCGCAGGTCCAGCGTCGCGGTGCCGGCGCCGAGCGTGTGCCGGCTCGTGCCGTCGACGGTCCACGTCCGGTCGCCGCTGGCGGTGCCGAAGCGCTGGTCGACGTTGTCGGTGGCGGACAGAGCCAGCCCGAGGACGACGGCCAGCACGATGAGCCCTCGAGCCCGACCCCAGCGGGTGCCGACGAGCAGACCCGCGCCGGTGACCAGCAGGGCGACGGCGAGCACGAGCGGGGCGTCGACGCCATCTGCGCCGAGCGACCGCGCCAGCAGCAGCGCGCCGACGACGAGCGCCACCGCGCTGATGGTGAGCGCGCCGAGGTTGCTGCGCGGCCGCGGCGGGGCAGGCGGTGGCGGCGGCGCGCCGTAGGCCGTCGGCGGCGGGCCCCACGGCGGCGCGCCGGCGCCCTCTGCGGGGGGCTGTGTCCAGGCAGGCGGCGCGTCCCAGGCCGCGGCGCCGGTCGCCGGCGTGGGCTGGTCGGGCGAGGTGGCGACGCGCCCGCCACCCCTGCGCAGGACGAGGTAGGCGAGCACGCCCAGCACCAGCAGCGGGACGACCCCGCGCCCGTCGTCGAGCACGGCGAGCACGACGGCGAGCGCGACGACGACGAGCGCGACCGCACCACCGGTGCTGATGCCGCGCCCACGGGCCAGCCGCTGCGCCTCGGACTCCGCCTGCCCCTCCTCGGGGATGAGCAGCCAGCCGGCGAGGTACAGGACGAGCCCGGTGCCGCCGAAAAACGCGAGCACCACGACGAGCACCCGCCACAGCACCGGGTCGGTGCCCGTGGCGCGGCCGATCGCCGCGCAGACGCCGCGGAAGACGCGGTCGTGCGCCGGGCGCACCAGCGGGACATGGGGCGGGGGAGGCGGAGGCGGCGGTGCCGTGGTGGTGCCGCCACCGGCGGTGGCGTCGTCGTGCGCGGTGCCGGCGTCGTCACCGGCGGGCTTCTCGGTCATGACGCACACCGTGCGCGCCGGCCCGGTGCGCGCGCATCAGGGAACGACCCTGGTCCTGCACTCAGGGTGCGTCCCCGACGCACCGGGCCCGTCCCGGTGGCACGCTCGGGTGGTGACCGCTCCCGCCGCCGCGCCGGGCCTCGTGCGCCTGCGCTCCGGCCGCGCGTTCGGCGGGGTCGCGGCCGGCCTCGCCGCCCACCTGGGGCTCCCTGTGCTCTGGGTCCGGGTGGCGTTCGCGGTGCTCGCCGTCGCGGGCGGCAGCGGCATCGTGCTGTACGCGGCGTACTGGCTCGTGCTGCCGCAGGCGGGTGAGGACGGCGGCCGGCTCGACGACCGCGTCTGGGGCGAGGTGGTCGCGCTCGCGGCGGTAGCGGTCGGCGCGCTGCTGCTGCTCGGTCGGCTCGCCGTGCCGGACGCCGCGCTGGTGCCGCTCGGCGTGATGGCCGCCGGCGCGGCGCTCGTGTGGCGGCAGGCCGACGACGCGCGGCGCGCCCGGTGGCGCGCGTCGGCGACCGGACGGCGGGGCGGCGTCCTCGGGGTGCTCGCCGGGGCCCTGCTGGTCGGCATCGGCGTCACCGGGTTCCTCGCCTCGCGAGGCGAGCTGCAGGAGGCGCGCGAGGGCCTGCTGTCGACGGCGATCGTCGTCGGCGGCCTGGCGCTGCTCGCTGCGCCGTGGGCGACGCGCACGCTGGGCGAGCTGCGCGCCGAGCGTCGTGAGCGGATCCGTTCGCAGGAGCGCGCCGAGCTCGCGGCGCAGGTGCACGACTCGGTGCTCCAGACGCTCGCCCTCATCCAGGCGAGCGCCGCCGACCCGCGCGAGGTCGCCCGGCTGGCGCGCAGTCAGGAGCGCGAGCTGCGGGCGTGGCTGTACCGACCGGCCGCCGGCCCGGTCGCGATGCTGAGCACCGTGCTCGAGCAGGCCGCCGCCGAGGTCGAGGACGCGCACGGCGTCCCGGTCGAGGTCGTGAACGTCGGCGACGTGCCGCACGACGGCGCCGTCGTGCCGCTCGCAGCAGCAGCGCGCGAGGCGGTGGTCAACGCGGCCAAGCACTCGGGCGCCGCGGTGGTGCAGGTGTACGCCGAGGTCGAGGACGACGCCGTCACGGTGTTCGTCCGGGACCGCGGCAAGGGCTTCGACGTCGACGCCGTGCCCGAAGACAGGTACGGGCTGGCGGAGTCCGTCGTCGGGCGGGTCGAGCGAGCGGGGGGCACCGTGCAGGTGCGCAGCGCCGCCGGCGAGGGCACGGAGGTCTCGATGCAGGTGCCTCGTGGGTGACGCACGCCGGGTCACGGTCGCGGTCGTGGACGACCACAAGCTGTTCCGGGCGGGCGTGCGCACCGGTCTCGGCGACGCCGTCGACATCGTCGGCGAGGCCGAGAGCGTCGACGAGGCAGTCGCTCTCGTGCGTCGAACGTCGCCGGACGTCGTGCTGCTCGACGTGCACATGCCGGACGGCGGCGGACCAGCCGTGCTCGCCGCGCTCGGGCAGGACTGCCCGGCGACCCGCTTCCTCGCGCTGTCGGTGAGCGACGCGCCGGCCGACGTGATCGCGGTCGTGCGCGCCGGCGCCCGCGGCTACGTCACGAAGAACATCTCGCCCGAGGACCTGCTCGACGCCGTGCGCCGGGTCGCCGACGGCGACGCGGTGTTCTCGCCGCGGCTGGCCGGCTTCGTGCTCGACGCCGTCGCGAGCAAGGACGTGCCCGTGCAGGACGAGGAGCTGGACCTGCTCACCTCCCGGGAGCGCGACGTGATGCGGTTCATCGCACGCGGCTACACCTACCGCGAGGTCGCGCAGGAGCTGTTCCTGTCCGTGAAGACGATCGAGACGCACGTGTCGTCCGTGCTGCGGAAGCTGCAGCTGTCGAACCGCCGGGAGCTCGCTCGCTGGGCGAGCGACCGCCGTCTGGTCTGATCGACGGCGCCGGCTGCGCGCAAAGGGCTTGACCCTCACGCGGCGTCAGGCAGCAGGCTGCTCCGCATGAGCAGCACGTGGACGGTCGGCCAGGTCGCGCAGGCGGCCGGGGTCACCGTGCGCGCGCTGCACCACTGGGAGCAGCTCGGCCTGCTGGTGCCGAGCCGGCGGTCGTCGGCGGGCTACCGGCTGTACGACGGCGACGACATCGCCCGGCTGCAGCGCGCGCTCGCCTACCGGGCGCTCGGCTTCTCGCTCGAGGAGGTGAAGGCGCTGCTCGACGACGACGGTGTGGACGTCGCCGACGAGCTGCGCCGGCAGTCGGAGCAGCTCCGCGACAGCGCGCACCGCCTGCTGGCCATGGCGGACGCGATCGACAGGCAGAGGAGGGCCAGACAGATGGGCATCGAGCTCGAGCCGCACGAGGTGCTCGAGGTCTTCGGCGACGACGACCCGACGCGGTACGCCGAGGAGGCCGAGCAGCGGTGGGGCGACACCGACGCCTACCGCGAGTCGCACGAGCGCACCCGGCGGTACAGCAAGGCGGACTGGCTGCGGTTCAAGGCGGAGCAGCAGGACCTGCTCTCGCGCACCGCCGAGGCGTTCCGCGCCGGCGTCGCGCCGGACAGCGACGACGGCGTGGCGCTCGCGGAGGAGCACCGGCGAAGCATCGACCGCTGGTTCTACGACTGCCCGCCGGAGATGCACCGCGCGCTCGGACGGATGTACGTCGACGACGAGCGCTTCACCGCGTACTACGACGACGCCGCACCCGGTCTCGCGGTGTGGCTGCGTGACGCGATCGCCGCCAACGCCGACCGCCGGGGCTGACACCGACGTCTCGGGGCAGATCGGCGGACCCCCTGTCCGTGCCGCCTGTCGAGGTCCACACTGCGCACGCGGTGGGGCCGCGGCACGTGGCCGGACGGGGGCCCGCAGTGGCCGAGGCGAGCAGAGCGCGCTTCCGCGACGCGCTCTCGCACCGCGACTTCCGGCTTCTCACCGCGTCGTTCGTCGTCGACGCCGTCGGCAGTTGGGCGTACAGCGTCGTGCTGGCCGTCTACCTGTACGAGCGCACCGGGTCGAGCACGGTGGTGGCGCTGTCGGCCGCGAGCCGCTGGGTGCCGGCCGTGCTGTGCAGCGCCTACGCGAGCGTGCTCGCCGACCGCTACGAGCGCACGCTGGTGCTCCGCGTGTCCGCCGCGGCGTCGGCGGTCGTCATGGCGGTCCTGGCGGTCGGGGTGGCCGTCGACGCGCCGGTCTGGCTGCTGCTCGCCCTCTCGGTCGTGTCCGCGGCCGTGTTCGCGCCGTACAACCCGGCAGCGCAGGCGCTGACGCCGGAGGTCGTCAGCGAGAAGGACCTCGCCGCGGCCAACGGGCTGTTCAGCACGCTGGAGAACGCGGTCGTCGTGGTGGGCCCGCTGATCGGTGGCGCGGTGCTCGTGGTCGCGTCGCCCGTGGTCGGCATCGCGTTCAACATCGTGTCGTTCCTCGTCGCCATCGCGCTGCTGACGCAGCTGCGCGTGCGCAGCACCGGCAGCGCCGCGCAGGACGGCGGCAACGCGCTCACGCAGTGGCTGGTCGGCGTCCGCACCGTGCTGGAGCACCGCACCGCGTTCGTCCTAGTGCTGTTCTGCGCGCTCGACTCCGCCGTCTACGGCGCGGCGACTGTCATCTACGTCCCGCTGTCGGAGCGCGTCGGCACCGGCGCCGAGGGCTACAGCTACCTGCTCGCCGGCGGCGCGCTGGGCGGCGTGCTCGGGGCGTTCGCCGCCAACCGGCTCAGCGCGTCGTCGCGCCTCGCGCCGGTGATCCTCATCAGCATCCTCGTGCAGACGACGCCGTTCCTGCTGACGCTGCTCGTCGACCGGCCGCTCGCCGCGTTCGCCCTGCAGGTGGTCAGCGGCTCCGGGATGATCGTCGTCGACGTCCTCGCCATCACCGCTCTGCAGCGCGAGCTGCCCAGGGAGGTCCTGGGCCGGGTGTTCGGGGTCTTCGACGCCGTCGTCATCGGCGCCATCACGACCGCCAGCCTCGTCGGGGCCCTGGTGCTGTCCGTCGCCGGGCTCGACGCCGCGCTGCTCGCCGTCGGGCTCGGCATCCCGGCTCTCGCCCTGCTCGGGCTGCCCGTCCTGCTGCGCACCGACCGTGCCGCCGCCGCGGTGGCCGACCAGCTGCGACCTCGCGTGGAGCTCCTGTCGGTGCTCGACCTGCTCGCGGGCGTCGACCGCACGACGCTCGAGCGGCTGGCCAAGGCGGCGGAGGAGCGCACCGTGCCACCGCGCACCGCGATCATCACGGAGGGCGAGGAGGCGGACGCGCTGTGGGTGCTCGTCAGCGGGTCGCTCACGGTCCGCGCCAAGGGTGTCGGCGCCAGGGCCAAGCAGCTGCCGACGGTGCACGCGCCCGGCTACGTGGGCGAGCTCGGTCTGCTGAACGGCAGACCACGGACGGCGACGGTGCGCGCGCGAGAGACGAGCACGCTGTTGCGCATCGACGGCTCGGAGTTCCTCGACGCGCTGAAGACGTCGCGCGCGAGCGCCTCGCTCATGTCGATCGCCGGCACGCGGATGGCGCGCACCGCGCGTCTCCACCTGCCGGCTCGCGTGCCGTCACCGCGGGGCGAGGGCGAGACGCAGTCCGAGCGCGACGAGGACCGAGCCGCAGACGCCGTCGAGCGCACGCCGCACGCGTGAGCGTCTGAACCACGCACCCGCCGAGCCAACCGCGGCGGCGAGCGCGAGGTACAGCACCGTCTCGATCGCGACCTGCAGCGTCGCCAGCAGCAGCACCGTGCGCATCACCCGCGCGTCGGCCGGCACGAACTGCGTGTACAGCGCGAGCACGAACACGGCGGCCTTGGGGTTCGCCAGCTGAACGAGGAGCCCCTCGCCGAACGCGCGCCACGGCCGGTACGCGCGAACCACGGTGTCCGGCGCGTCCGAGGACCGCTGTGCGGCGAGCAGGGCGCGCACGCCGAGGTAGACCAGCACAGCGGCACCGACGACGCGCAGGACCCAGTACGCCACCTCGCTGGCAGCGACGACGGCGGCGAGCCCGAGGCCCGCCATCACCGCCCACGCGAACAGCCCGGCCTCGAGCCCCAGCACCGTCGCGACCGCCGGCCGGAAGCCCTGCATCCCGGCCCGCCGCACGATCAGCGCGAACGCCGGACCGGGTGTCGCTGTCACGACGAGCACCGCGAGCACGAACGCGAGCAGGTCCACAGCAGGAGTGTGCGTGCGTCGTCCAGCCGTTTGCGAGAGCCTCGTGGTCGTGCCGTCGAAGGACCGCGAGCAGGTGCACGTCGAGCGCGTCGAGCAGTGGCGCGGCTGGCTCGAGCAGCACGCCGACCGCGGCGAGGGCGTGTGGCTGGTGACGTGGAAGAAGGCGACGGGGCTTCCGTCGCCCAGCTACGACGACGTCGTCTGCGAGGCGCTCGCCGTCGGCTGGGTCGACAGCACCGCGGGCACGCTCGACGACGAGCGCTCGATGCTCTGGTTCGCGCCGCGCAAGAGGGGCAGCGGCTGGTCGCGCGCGAACAAGCAGCGGCTGGAGCGCCTGGAGCGTGAGGGGCGGATGCGGCCGCGTGGGCAGGTGGTCGTGGACGCCGCGAAGGCGGACGGCTCATGGGCGCTGCTGGACGACGTCGAGGACCTGGTCGTGCCGCCGGACCTGGCCGCGGCTTTCGCCGCGAGCCGCGGCTCGCGCGAGGTGTGGGAGGCGTTCCCGCGGTCGGTGAAGCGGATGCACCTCGAGCGGCTCGTGCAGGCCAAGCGCGAGCAGACGCGGCAGCGGCGCATCGAGGACATCGTCAGCGCCGCCTCGAGAGGCGAGCGGGCGTGGTCGTGACGCGGGGGCCCAGTGCTCAGCGCGACGGCGACAGCAGCCGCCGCACCAGCGTCGGCCGCCCCTCGACGACGAGCCCGGCGTCCAGCGCCGAGCCGACGTCGAGGTGTCCGCTGGCCACGCCGAGCAGCAGCTCGGCGGGTCCGTCGACAGCAGCGCGCGCTCCGCTCGAGCCGGGCACGACGTCCCGTCGACCGCCGCGGACGACGACCGCGCCGACGGGCTCGCCGTCGCACGCGACCGCCACCGTGCCGTCCGCACCGTCGGCCGGGCCGCGCAGCAGCGCGCGCAGTGCCAGGAGCAACCAGTGCGGCTCGAAGCGGTCCTGTCCCCGACCGCTCACCATGAGCTCGCCGCCCCAGCGCACCAGCGCGAGCACGGCCGGCTCGAGCTCACGGCCGCGTGCCGTCAGGGCGTACGCGGCGCGCCGTCGGTCGGCCGGGTCCGGCCGGCGCTCCACGATGCCGTCGCGCTCGAGCGCGCGAAGCCGGTCGGCGAGCAGGTTGGTCGGCACGCCGTCGAGCGCGCGGTGCATCTCGCCGTAGGAGCGGTCGGCGATGAGCAGCTCGCGGACGACGAGGAGCGTCCAGCGATCGCCGACCGTGTCGAGCGCACGTGCCAGCCCGCAGAACTGCCCGTAGGACTTCATGCCTCAAGACTACTTGACAAACTAAAGCGATCGGTCCACCGTCCCCGGCATGTCGACCTTCGTGCTTCTCCACGGCGTCCCCGGCTCACCGGCGACGTGGCGTCACGTCGCCGCGCACCTCGAGCCGCGACACGTCGTCCTCCGTCCTGCCCTCGTCGGGTTCGCGGGCCAGCCGCTGGCTGCCGACGCCGACGGGCTGCTCGCGCCGGCACAGGCCGAGCACGTGCTGCGGGAGCTGGACGCTGCCGGGGTCGACCGCGCCGTCGTCGTCGGCCACGACTTCGGTGGTCCCGTCGCCGCTCACCTCTGGCGGCTCGCGCCGCAGCGGGTCGAGGCGCTCGCGCTCCTGTCGACCAACGCGTTCCCTGACACGCCGGTGCCCTTCCCCCTGTCGACCGTGCGGTGGCCGGTGATCGCGCGGCTCGCGTCGGCGGCGCTGTTCTCCGCACCGTCGCTGGCGGGCATGGCGCTGGTCGGGACCGGTCGCCCGTGGCGGATGCCCGACGTCCGCGCCGCCGTCGGTGGACGGCGGCAGCGCCGCGCTATCGCGACGGTTTTCGGCGAGAGCCTCCGCCGCCTCACCGAGCTCTACGCTCCGGTCCAGCTGGCGCTGTCGACGGTCACGGTGCCGACGCACGTCGCCTGGGGGACCCGCGACCCGTTCTTCTCGGTCGAGCTCGGGCGGCGGACCGCCGCGCTCGTCCCGGGCGCGACCTTCTCGGTGCACGACGGTGCGGGCCACTACCTGCCCGAGGAGCGCCCCGCCGAGGTGGCGCGCGAGCTCGAGGCGCTGGCCGTGCTCAGTGCCAGAGGCCCGCGCGCTCGTGGTCGAGCAGCCACCGCTTGACGTCGAGCCCGCCGGCGTAGCCGGTCAGCGCACCGCTGCTCGCGATGACGCGGTGGCACGGCACGACCAGCCACACCGGGTTGCGACCGTTCGCCGCGCCGACGGCGCGCACCGCGGTCGGCGCGCCGATGTGCTCGGCGAGGTCTCGGTAGCTCCACGTCGTGCCGTACGGGATCGTGCGCAGGGCCGCCCAGACCCGCTGCTGGAACGGCGTTCCGGCCAGCTGCAGCGGCACGTCGAAGTCGGTGAGCTCGTGCCGCCAGTAGGCGTCGAGCTGCTCGCGCAGCGCCGGCAGCGTGCCGTCGTCGTCGCGCTCACCGTCGTCGGGACGCGGGTCGACGCGGACGCCGAGCCGCAGCACGCCGCCGTCGTCCTCCGTGGCGACGACCTGGCCGAGAGGGCTGTCCCACACGGCGTGGGTCCGGGTCATGGTCCTCATGCTGCCTCCTCGGGCATGCGGTTGACGGCGTGGTCGCCGGTGGCCCACAGGTGCTGCACGGCGTAGGCGCGCCACGGCGCCCAGGCGGCGGAACGTGCTGCGACGTCGGCGATCCCGAGCCGCCGGGCGGCGAGCACCACGCCGAGGTCGGTCGGCAGGAAGGCGTCCGGGTCGCCGAGCGCTCGCATGGCGACGACCTCGACCGTCCACGGGCCGACGCCGGGCAGCGCGTGCAGCTGCGCTCGCGCGGCGGTCCGGTCGGCACCAGGGCCGAGGTCGACGCGGCCGGTCGCGAGCGCGTCCGCCAGCCGCAGCACCGTCTCGCGTCGGGCGCGCGGCATCGCGAGCAGCGCCGGCTCGGCGCCCGCGACGGCGTCCGGTGTGGGGAACAGGTGCGTCAGGCCGCCGTCGGCGTCGTCGACGGGCTCGCCGAGGGCGACGACGAGCCGGCCGGCGTGGGTGCGTGCCGCCGCTGTGCTCACCTGCTGGCCGAGCACCGCGCGCAGCGCCAGCTCAGCCTCGTCGACCGTCCGAGGCACGCGCCGGCCGGGCGCGGCCGCGACGAGCGGTTCGAGCAGCGGGTCGGCCGACAGCGCGGCGTCGACGGCGACCGGATCGGCGTCGAGGTCGAGCAGCCGGCGGCAGCGCGCCACGGCCTGCGGGAGGTCGCGCAGGTCCTGCAGCGCGAGCCGGGCCGTGACGGCGTCCGCGCCCGGTGTCAGGGCGACGACGCCGGTGCCGTGCTGGAGCCGCAGCGTGCGCCGGTAGGCGCCGTCGCGCCACTCCTCGACGCCGGGCACCGCGGTGGCCGCGAGGTGGCCGAACAGGTTGTCCGGGTGCAGCGGCGCCCGGAACGGCAGCCGCAGCACGACGCTCGCGCGCGCCCCGACCGGGCATTGGTGACGCAGCTGCGACGGCGTGCACCCGAACACGGCGCGGACGGTGTCGTTGAACTGCCGGACGCTGCCGAACCCGGCCGCCAGCGCGACGTCGACGACCGGCAGGTCGGTGCCCTCCAGCAGCTGGCGGGCGGTCTGCGCTCGCTGCGCCCGGGCCAGCGCCAGCGGCCCGGCCCCGAGCTCGGCGCGCAGCGCGCGCTCGACCTGCCGCCGGCTGTAGCCGAGCCGGGCGGCGAGCCCCGGCACACCCTCGCGCTCCACGACGCCGTCGGCGACGAGCCGCACGGCCCGCGCGACGAGGTCCGACCGCGCGTCCCACTCCGGCGAGCCGGGGGAGGCGTCGGGGCGGCAGCGCTTGCACGCGCGGTAGCCGGCGCCCTGCGCGGCCGCCGCGGTCGGCAGGAACGCGACGTTGTCGCGCCGCGGCGTCATGGCCGGGCAGCTCGGGCGGCAGTAGATGCCGGTCGTGCGGACCGCGGTGACGAACCACCCGTCGAACCGCGGGTCGCGCGACTGGACGGCCGCCCAGCACCGGGCGTCGGCGCTCTCGTCGTGCATGCCGTGCAGTCTGCGCCCGCGGTCCGACGGCGTCTGGCGGGATCGCGACATCACGCTCGGGCGGGCGCGGGCACCGCCCGCGTCCACCTCGCGACATCTGTCCCGTTCAGCCGCCACACGCGTCGCGCCGGCCCGCGTGGTGCTGCGGTGGACGCGACGGGTGCCGGACGCCCGCGTCCGCCTCGTGCTGCGGTGGACGCGACGGGTGCCGGACGCCCGCGTCCGCCGTGGTGCTGCGGTGGACGCGACGGGTGCCGGACGCCGACCCGAGCCCGCCGGCGTCAGGCCGCGCCGGACGCCGGGTCGGGCTCGTCGCGCCCGGCGAGCTCGACGTGCACCGCGCGCTCGACGGCGGCAGCCATCTCGGTGCGGAAGCTCGCCAGCAGCGCCTGCGCGGCCGCCGCCTGCAGCCGCGCGACGACGCCGCCGACCTCGTCGAGGCGGTCCTCCGCGGCGGCGCCGACGAGGGCGTCGGCAGCGGTGCTGAGGAACATGTCCACGTAGGTGCGGGCCACCTCGCGGACGTGCGCGATCACGTCGGCCTGTGCCGCGAGCAGCGCACGCGGCGGCACACCGAGGTCGACGACCTGCAGGCCGGCGGTCAGCAGCGCGGGGTCGAGGACCCGCAGCCGCTCGACGCCGTCGTCACCGGTGACGCGCTCCACCAGCCCGAACTGGACCAGCTCCTCGACCAGCGCCGGGTCCTCGGGCTGACCGGCGCGCGCCGCGAGCTCGGCGGCCGTGGTCTCCTCCGGCTCGGGCGGCAACCACGGGGCGACCAGCGCGCGGTGCAGCGCGAGGGTGGTCGTGCTGGCCGTCGCCGGGGCGCTGGCGAGCGTGCGCTCGATCACGGCCAGCGACCAGCCCTCGGCCAGCATCTCGCGCACCAGTCGCAACCGGGCCAGGTGCTGGCGGCCGTAGTAGCCGGTGCGGCCGACCAGCCGCGGCGGCGGCAGCAACCCCCGCGCCGCGTACGCGCGGACGTTGCGCACGGTCATGCCGGCCTGCGCTGCCAGCTGGTCGACGGTCAGCGCGTCCTCCGGCTCGCTGCCGGGAGCAGTGCCCGCGCCCTCGTCCAACGGTCCTCCTCGCACGCGTCCAGTGTGCCCGCCGCAGGGCGGGTGTCCCTCCTCACAGACACTTGTTTATGTGACATCGATCGGTGTTACATACCCGTCCATGACGACGTCACAGGTGCTCGCCGTGCTCGCCGCCGAGGAGACCCGCCCCGCAGGAGGCGCCGCGATCGGAGAGGTCGTCCTGGCCACCGCGCTGGGGCTCGGCCTGACCGCGCTGCTGCTCGGCCTGGTCTGGGCGCACCGCACCCGCCGCACCACGGTGCTCACCCGCGCCGGCGCGAAGCTCGGCGGAGCCACCGGGGTCCCGCCGTGGGTCGCGCTGCCGACGGTGCTGACCACGCTGTCGCTGCTCACCGCGCTGCTGGGGATGCTGTGGGACATCAGCCTGCACATCGGCATCGGCCGCGACGAGGGGCCGCTGGCGAACCCCGCGCACTTCCTCATCCTGTTCGGTCTGTTCGGCGTCTTCGCCGGCGGCGTGCTCGCCTGCTCCATGCCGCTCGACGAGAAGCCGGGGCCGGTCTCCGTCCGCTTCATTCAGGGCTGGCACGTGCCCGTCGGCGGCATCCTGCTGACCGCCACCGGGTTCTACGCCCTGCTCGGCTTCCCGCTCGACGACGTCTGGCACCGCCTGTTCGGCCAGGACGTGACGCTGTGGGGCCCGACGCACCTCATGCTCATCGGCGGCGCGGGCCTGTCGCTCATCGGACTCCTCGTGCTCGAGCAGGAGGGCCACGGGACGCTCTCGACCGACGACGGGCAGCTCAAGGCCGGCCGCGTCGCGCGCTTCCTGCGCCAGGCCAGCGCCATGGGCGGCCTGCTGCTCGGCCTGTCGGTGTTCCAGGGCGAGTTCGACTTCGACGTCCCGCAGTTCCGCCTCGTGCTCGAGCCGCTGATGATCGCCGGCGCCGCCGGTGTCGCTCTCGTGGCCGCCCGCCTCTACATCGGCAAGGGCGGCGCGCTGGCCGCCGTCGCGTTCTTCCTGGCCGTCCGCGGGGCGATCACGGTGACCGTCGGGCCGGTGTTCGGCGAGATCATGCCGACCTTCCCGCTCTATCTCGGCTCGGCGATCCTGGTCGAGCTGCTGGCCCTGCTGCTGCCGCTGTCGAAGCGACCGCTCGTCTTCGGCGCCGCCGCCGGCGTCGCCATCGGCACGATCGGCCACGCCACCGAGGCCGCGTGGACGCAGGTCTTCCAGACGCTGTCGTGGGGCAGCGACATCGCCGTCGAGGGCACCCTGATGGCGCTGGTCGGCGGTGTGACGGGCGGCCTGATGGGTGCGCTGCTCGCCACCGGCCTGCGCCGCCGGCTGCCGCGGCCGGCGGTCGCGCGCACCGTGTTCGTCGCGAGCCTGCTGGCGCTCTCGGCGGCGGTCGCCAACGGTCTGGTCGCCACCGTGCCCGACGACGTCGAGGCGACGTTCACCTTCGAGGACGTCCAGGCCGATCCGCGCATGGCGCACGTCGGCGTGCAGCTCGACCCGGCCGACGCCGTCGACGACCCGTCGTGGGTCCAGATCACCGCCTGGCAGGGCGACGGCCTCGTCGTCAGCCAGCTCGAGCGCACCGGTGAGGGCCAGTACCGGACCACCGAGCCCGTGCCGCTGCACGGGACCTGGAAGACGCTGCTGCGCCTGCACGACGGCCGCATGCTGACCGCCGTGCCGATCTACCTGCCCGAGGACCCGGTGATCCAGGCCGAGGAGGTGCCGGCCGAGGACGGCGTCACGCGGGCGGCGATCCCGGAGATCGAGATCCTGCAGCGCGAGCTCAAGGACGCGCCGGGCTGGCTCTGGGCCGTCTCGAGCATCCTCGTGCTGCTGTGCACCCTCGCGATCGTCGCCGCGATCGCCTGGGGCGTCGGTCGCTACTCCCGACGTGGCAGCGCCGGCGAGCCGTACCCGGACCGGCCGGCCGACGCGCCGGTCCCGGCGGGAGCCCGGTGACCCCGCTCGCCGCCCGGCTCGAGCCGCAGCACCTCGCCGACCACCCGCTGCTGTTCGCGCTGCCGGTGCTCGTGCCGACGTTCGTCGTCGTCGCGATCGTCGTCGCCGTCGTCGTGCGCGACCGCCGGCGTCAGCGTGGCGAGGACGACGGTCCCGGCGGGGAGTAGTCGCCGTCGGCCCGGGGGAGGTGTCCGCGCATGACGAACAACAAGATCGTGCACTTCGAGATCGCGACGGTCGCGGAGAAGAGCGCCGACTTCCGGCGCGTGCTCTGGACCGGCGAGCACACCCAGCTCGTCATCATGACCATCCCGCCGGGCGGCGAGATCGGCGAAGAGGTCCACGACGACAACGACCAGATCCTGTCGTTCGTCAGCGGCATCGGGAAGGCCGTCATCTCCGGCTCCACCAAGAAGGTCGTCGCCGGTGACGTCGTCGTGGTGCCGGCGGGCACGAAGCACAACTTCCTCAACGACGGGCCGAACCCGCTCGTCCTCTACACCGTCTACGGCCCGCCCGACCACGCCGACGGCGTCGTGCACGCGACCAAGGAGGAGGCGGACGCGGCCGAGGAGGCCGGCGAGGACGAGCCGCCTCAGTCCTGAGCGTCGACGACGCGGATCCGCACCGCCCGGTACAGCGCGGGCGCCTGTTCCAGCACCGCCTGGCGGGGGTCGGGCACGTCGAGCAGCCGGCCGCCGACCAGCCCGCGCAGTGGCTCGAGCCGGCGGTCCGCCAGGACGGCGTCGACCGCGGTGCGCTCCCCGCCGACGACGACGGCGTCGAGCGACGCCGCGTGCGGCACCAGCACCCGCGCGGTCGTGTCGGCCGCCGCCTGCAGCGCGACGCGCGCCTGACCCTCGCGCCGCCGCGCGAAGCGCTGCTGCGACTGGCCCCCCGCCGCTGAGCGGCCGTGCACCGGGCGGCTGCCGACCTTGCTGACCACGAGCCGGTCGCCGGCGAACACGCCGCACGCGAAGCCGCCCAGGCGCACGAGGAGCACGCCGACGCGCCGCGGCGCCAGCACGTGCGCGACGAGGGCCGGCACGACTTCGTCGTCGGGGGCCAGCGGCGGGAACGGCAGATCCACCTCGGCGCGCGCGCCGTCGGGTGCCTCGAGCACGACCGAGCCGCCATCGGGGGCGAGTGTCGCGGTGGGTGCGCCGTGCCGCTGGCCGAAGCCGGCCACCCACCGCTCGAGCCGCTCCGGCGCGACGTCGACCCACCGTCCACCGCCTGCAGCGGGCCGGGCGCGGGAAGCCATGCCGCGACGGTAGGGCGCTCGCCCCTCCCGTGCGCCTCCCGCACTCCGCGCGCCCTCCCGCGTAGGTTCCGGCGCCATGAGCGTGGCGCGGGGGCAGGAGGCGCTCGACCTCGACCTCGACCTCCTCGATGGCGACGACGGCGGCGGGCACGACGACGCCCCGACGGTCGCGCTGCGCCAGCCGGTGGTGGCGGTCCCGGACGGCGCCGTGCCTGCCGACCCCGAGTCCACGATGGCCCTGCCGACAGCGGCGCTGGGCAGCACCGCGGTGCGGGCCCGCTCCATCGCCCTTCCGCCGCGCCCGCCGGTCGCGTCGCCGGTCCGCGCGTGGCTGCGCGCGCTGCGCCCCGGCGCGCTGCCCGCGACGCTCCTCGGCGGGGTCGTCGGCGGACTGCTCGTCGCGCGCGATGCCGCCGCGCGGCCGGGCCTGCTCGTCCTCGGCCTGCTGCTCCTGGTGCTCGGCCACGCCGTCGCCGGGCTCGTCCGCGACCTCGGCGACGCGCGCCCGGGCCGGGCGGGCCCGCTCCGCCGATCCGAGGCGGGTCGCGCCCTGCTGGCGGCGACGGCGTCGGCCGTCGTCGCCGTCGGCGTGCTGTCGGTGCTGCACGACGTGCGCGGCGCGCTGCTGCTGCCGCTCGGCGCGGTGGCCGTCGTGCTCGCCGTCTCCCGCCGGACCGGCGTGCTGCTCGCCGCGGTCGCCGGTCTGCTCTCCGGCACCCTCGCCGTCACGACCGCCGTCTGGGCCGGCACCGGCCGGCTCGAGGCGGGCAGCGCACTGGCCGGGCTCGTCGTCGGCGGCGTGCTCGCCGGTCTGCTGGCCGCCCGCCGCACCCGGATCGCCGGCGGCACCACCCGACTGCTCGTCCTGCTTCCCTACCTGGCCACGGGTGCCGCCGTCTGGGCGGCCGCGCTGCCCTGGCCGGCCATCGCCGTGGCGCTCGCCCTGCCGGCCGCGCGCACGGCGTCCGCCGCCGCCCGGTCCTCCGGCCGCGGGGCTGACGCGGGCTCGGTGGTCGCCGGCCATGCGCGCCTGTTCGCCGTCCTGCTGGTCACCGGTCTCGTCGCCGCCGCCGTGACCGGCACCGACCTGCCGCTCGCCTGAGCGGCCCGTAGCCTCGCCGAGGTGGTCGACCTGGTGCTCGCCGTGATCGCCGTGGCGGTGATCGTGACGCTCGCGTGCGCCGCGCTGGTGGGGGTCACCGTCGCGCCGTTCCTCATCGCGCTCGGGTTCGCCGAGCGGCGGCGCGCCTCGCCGGCCCGGGTCGGCGTCGCCGCCGTGGTGGCGTCGGGCGTCGCGCTCTGGCTGTCGCTCGTGCTCTGGCGGGCCGACGCCGCGCCACCGGCCGCCGCGCTGCCGCTGCTGCTCAGCTGGGTGGTGCCGGTCGCCGTCGCGTACGCCCCGCACGGTGCCCGCTGGCTCGGCCGGGCCGGGCGGCACGAGCGCATCAGCACCTGACCGTCCGTCGCACTTCCCTCACGCTGTCGTGACGACGAGCCCTCAGGAGCCGGCCCTCTCACGACACGGTGAGGGGAGTGGCTGCGGTCAGCGCGTGTCGAGCACCCGGTACGCCTCGGCCAGCCGTCCCTCGGGCAGCGAGCCGCGGGTGGCGAGCAGCGTCCCCCAGTCGCGCAGCCGCTTCTCGAGGTCGTCCATGTGCGCCGTCTGGCTCTCGTGCGCCCGCAGGGCGGCGAGCTTGCGAGCGAACGTGTCGGTGATGTCGACGTGGTGGTCGGCGACTCCGCCGGCGCCGCCCATCACCCACACCTGCTCGACCGTCCACGCCTCGAGCCCCTCGGCGGCCAGCTCGAGGTGCGCGAAGGGGTTGCGGGCGTCCGGGTAGACGGCGCACATCGCCGCCTCGCCCGCCGCCAGGTGGTCGGGGTGGCTGGCGTAGACGCGCTCCCACGACCGCTCCGGCGACTGCGTCACCACCCGGTGCGGGCGGCGCTGACGGATCACCCGCGACAGGTCCCGTCGCAGCTCGATGCTGACAGTCAGCCGACCGTCCGGGTAGCCGAGGAAGACGACGTCGTCGAAGCCGATCTCCTTGGCGGCGGCGCGCTGCTCGGCCTGCCGGATGCCGCCGATCTCGCTGCGCGGCACTGCGGGGTCGAAGCCGCCGGCGTCGCCGTCGGTGACGACGCAGGCCGACACCTCGACGCCCTCGTCCACCCAGGCCGCCAGCGTGCCGCCGGCGCCGAAGTCCATGTCGTCCGGGTGCGCGACGATCACGAGGGCGCGGACGGGCTCGTCGGACACGGCGGCTCCTCCCAGGGCAGGGGCAGGTCGGCCGTAGGACATCATGCGCCGGTGACGGTGTCTCGTCGGGCGTCGCCCGAGCGCCGGCGGTGAGGCCAGGCGTCCGCGGCGGTCCGCCGACCAGGGGCTTCCCACCGGGCAGCGCCCAGGCGCTGGTCGCCCTGGTGCTCGGCGCGGTCGCCGGCGTCGTCGGCGTCCAGCGCGGCGACCACCTGCTCGCCGTCGTCTTCTTCGCCGTGGCGCTCGTCGGCGCCCTGGGCCTCGCGCGCCTCGTCCGCCGCTGATCTGGTCCGCGCGCCGGCACCCCGCACCCCGCACCCCGCACCCGCACCCCTTCGGGGGTGATCAACAGGAGCGCCACGCCGACGGCGGGAGGCTCCGCTCGGCGTGGCCCTCCTGTTGATCACGGGTGAGGGGGGCGCTGGGCGGGCGCTGGGGGGAGGGGGGAGGGCCGAAGGGGTGTGTCCGAGCGCGCCACGGCGTCGGTCGGCGAACCTAGACTCGAACGGGTGAGCACCTTGCCCTACGACGACTACGGGCCGGCCGTGCTCATGGACGAGCCGAAGCGCTCCGAGAAGGTCGACGTCGAGCGGCTGCTGGCCGACCTCAACCCGCAGCAGCGGCAGGCGGTCACGCACGAGGGGTCGCCGCTGCTCATCGTGGCGGGGGCGGGGTCGGGCAAGACCAAGGCGCTCACCAGCCGGATCGCCTACCTGATCGCGGCCCGCGGCGTGCCGCCGGGCGCGATCCTCGCGATCACCTTCACGAACAAGGCCGCCGGCGAGATGAAGGAGCGGGTCGCCGCTCTGGTCGGCAACCGGGCGCGCACCCGCAGCTGGAGCGGCATGTGGGTCAGCACGTTCCACTCGGCCTGCGTGCGGATCCTGCGCAACGAGGCCAAGCGGCTCGGCTTCACGTCGTCGTTCTCCATCTACGACGCGGCCGACGCCCAGCGCCTCATGACGCTGGTGTGCCGCGACCTCGACCTCGACGCCAAGCGCTTCCCCGCGCGGGCGATGAGCAACAGGGTCAGCGACCTCAAGAACGAGCTGGTCGACTGGGAGACCGCCCGCGACAAGGCCGAGACCGAGCTCGAGCGGACGGTGGCCCAGGTCTACGGCGAGTACCAGCGCCGGCTGCTGCAGGCGAACGCGCTCGACTTCGACGACCTCATCATGTCGACAGTCGCTCTGCTGCAGGCCTTTCCGGATGTCGCCGAGCACTACCGCAGGCGGTTCCGGCACGTCCTCGTCGACGAGTACCAGGACACCAACCACGCGCAGTACGTGCTGGTGCGCGAGCTCGTGCATCCGGTCGGCGAGGGCGACGCCGTTCTGCCGCCGGCCGAGCTGTGCGTCGTCGGCGACGCCGACCAGTCGATCTACGCCTTCCGCGGCGCCGACATCCGGAACATCGAGGACTTCGAGGTCGACTACCCCGACGCGGCGGTGGTCCTGCTCGAGCAGAACTACCGCTCGACGCAGAACGTGCTGTCCGCCGCCAACGCCGTCATCTCCCGCAACGCCGGCCGCAAGCCCAAGCGGCTGTGGACCGACGCAGGCGATGGCGAGAAGATCGTCGGCTACGTCGCCGACAACGAGCACGACGAGGCCGCCTTCGTTGCCGAGGAGGTCGACCGGCTCACCGACGAGCAGGTGGTCAAGCCCTCGGATGTCGCGGTCTTCTACCGCACGAACGCGCAGTCCCGCGTGTTCGAGGAGGTCTTCATCCGGGTCGGCCTGCCGTATCGGGTAGTGGGCGGCGTGCGCTTCTACGAGCGCAAGGAGGTCAAGGACGCCCTGGCCTACCTGCGGGTGCTGGCCAACCCGGCCGACGTCGTCAACCTGCGCCGGATCATCAACACCCCGCGCCGAGGCATCGGTGACCGCGCCGAGGCCTGCATCGAGGCGTTCGCCGCGCGAGAGCGGATCGGGTTCGGCGACGCCGTGCGCCGCTGCGACGAGGTGCCGGGCATGGCGACCCGGTCGGCGAACGCCGTCCGGGACTTCGCCGACCTGATGGACGAGCTACGTGCGCTGGTCGAGGGGCAGATGCCGCCCGCCGAGGTGCTCGAGGCGGTGCTCGACCGCACCGGCTACCTGGCCGAGCTGGCCGCCAGCCCCGACCCGCAGGACGAGAGTCGGGTCGAGAACCTGTCGGAGCTCGTCGGCGTCGCCCGCGAGTTCGAGGAGCGCAACCCGGGGGGCGGCCTCGCGGAGTTCCTCGAGCAGGTCTCGCTCGTGGCCGACGCCGACACCGTCCCCGGCGAGGGCGACGGCGTCGTCACGCTCATGACGCTGCACGCGGCGAAGGGGCTGGAGTACCCGGTGGTGTTCCTGACCGGTCTCGAGGACGGCGTCTTCCCGCACCTGCGCACCCTCGGCGACGAGGACGAGCTGCAGGAGGAGCGGCGGCTCGCCTACGTCGGCATCACCCGCGCCCGCGAGCGGCTGTACCTGTCGCGCGCGCACCTGCGCAGCGCCTGGGGCCAGACGTCGTACAACCCGCCGTCGCGCTTCCTCGAGGAGGTGCCGGCCGAGCTCGTCGACTGGCGCCGGGGCGAGTCGTCGATCGCCGCGCCGCCGCCGTCGCTGTCGAGGGCGGCCGACCGGCTCATGGGCACACCGCGCGGCCGCAGCGCCGGCCCCGGCCTGCGCGCGGTGCCCGACCTCACCATCGGCGACCGCGTGCTGCACGACGCGTTCGGCATGGGCACGGTCACGTCCACCCGTGGCGCCGGTGACGGCCTGCAGGCGGAGGTCGACTTCGGCGGCGACGCCGGCGTCAAGTGGCTGCTGCTGCGCTACGCGCCCCTCGAGAAGCTCTGAGAACGCGACGATCCCCGGGCCGCCGGGCGGCACGGGGATCGTCGGACGAGCGGGGCGCGGCTAGATCGCGACGCCGTGGTTGCGCAGCCAGCGCAGCGGGTTGACCGGGGCACCGCCGACGCGGACCTCGAAGTGCAGGTGCGGGCCGGTGCTGTTCCCCGTGTTGCCCTCGCGGGCGATGCGCTCGCCGGCGACGACGCGCTGGCCGGCGCCGACGCTGATCGAGGACAGGTGCGCGTAGAGCGTCTGTGTGCCGTCCCCGTGCCGGATGCGGATGGCCTTGCCGTAGCCGCCCTCCCAGCCGGCCGACTCGACGACGCCGGAGGCGGCGGCGCTGATCGGGCTGCCGATGCCGGACGCGAGGTCGATGCCGGCGTGCAGGCGACCCCAACGGTGGCCGAAGCCAGAGGTGAGACGGCCGATTCCCGGTCGGGCGTAGGCGTTCTCGGCGGCCTTGCGGGCCTCCTCCGCCTTGCGGGCCTCCTCCGCCTGGCGGGCGGCCTCCTGGCGCTCGGCCTCGAGCCGGGCGAGCTCGGCCTGGCGGGCCTCCTCCGCCTTGCGGGCCTCCTCCAGGCGCGTGCGCGCGGCACGGGCCTGGGCGTCGGCGACGAGGCGGGCCCGCTCCTCGCGGGCCGTCACCAGGTCCGCCGTCGGCTCGGTGGCCGCGGTGGGCGTCACCCGGACCGGTGCGGTGTCGGCGGAGGCGCTGACGGCCAGGCCGCCGAGGGCGCTGCCCGTCGAGGCGATGAGGACGGCCGGAACGAGCGCGGCGCGGAGCCTGGTGGTGTCGCGGGGCGCGGCGTGGCGGGGCCGGGCGTACAGGGGAGGCAAGCGTCTCTCCGTCGTATCCGGGTGCAGGGTCAAGCACCGCGCTCCCGGGTTCGGGACGCGGTGCGCTCGTGCGCAGGCAGCACCGTCCAGGCCCCTCTCGGGACCTTGGCGAGCCGACCGGCGTGCGGTGCGGCCTCGGCGCTCAGCCCGTCTCCTGGACTCCGTCGAGGCAGTCCGAGCGGCGGGCTGTTACCAGTACGTTATACGGCTGCCTCTGACGGCTCCGCAATGGGGGTCGTTCGTCCACATCTGCGGCGCGTGCCGGCGGCAACTGCTGCAAGCACTGTAGTGGTTCACCCGGGCGTATGACGAAACGGTGACGGCCGGATCGGCGTGCGGAAGGTCACACCGACCGCGTCAGCCTGTGGACGCGTCGCCGCGGCGTCGCCGCGGCCGGCCGGTCGCCTCCGCAGTATCGCCGGCGTCGGCGCGCGATGCCGCGGCGGGGGAGCCGAGCGGCGTGACGCCGGCCTGCAGCGTGCTGCCGTGCTCGTCGAGGTGCGCGAGCAGCATGGCGATCTCGTGCACCACGCGGCCGGAGATCGGCAACGACATGTGCCCGACGCCGCGCTGCAGCACGTTGCGCGCGGACAGCCCCGGGTGGTCGATCCGCGCCGACCGCTTCGGCACGATGAGCTGGTCGAGGTCGCTCCAGAACGCGACGAAGCGCGTACGGCAGACGTCGACGGGTGCGGCGAGCTCCTGCATGAGGTCCGGCCCCGGCCGCAGCTGGCGGACCAGCCGCTGCGGCAGCAGGTAGGCGGCGTGCGTCCCGCTGTGCGGGCTGCCGAGCGTCACGAGGGTGTGGACCCGCGCGTCGCCGCCCATCCGCTGCACGTAGTAGCGGGCGACGACGCCGCCGAGCGAGTGCCCGACGACGTGCACGCGCTCGTAGCCGGTCTGCTCGCAGGTCTCCTCCACCAGCCGGCCGAGGCGCGCGGCGGCAGCACGGACGTCCTGGGTGAACGGCGAGTAGTTCAGCGACAGGACCCGCCCGAAGCCCCGCCGCTGCAACGCCCGCCGCAGCAGGGTGAAGATCGAGCGGTTGTCGATGAGCCCGTGCACCAGCAGGATCGGCGTCCCGGCGGCGACGACGTCGCCGAGCAGCAGGCCCCGCTGGACGGGCGGCAGGTCGTCGAGCGTGAACCGCTCGGCCGACTCGCGGGTGACGCCGCGCGCCCGCTCGCTGAAGACGCCGAGCGGGTAGAGAGCCGTGTGGGCGGCCACCCACGCGACCTCACGTCCCGCGCCGCGCAGACCGCTGGGGCTGCACACGGTCCGCACGCCGCGGGTCACCGTCGCGCTCGTGCGCCGTCCGGCGTGGGCGAGCGCTGGGCGCGGGTCGCGCACGGGACCTCCTGGCCGTCGGGGGGAAGGCCGTTCGTCGGCCGACCGTAGCCGAGCCCTGCCCTTCTCGTGACAGGTCTCACATGACGAAGCGGTCACGGAACCGCTGTGTCGCAGGGCGTCCCGCGCGGCTCAGCTGCGGGCCACCCCCGGCAGCGGCGCGGACCAGCGCGCGCGGCGGCGGGCCGTGCGCGCGTCGTCCGGCTGGTCGAGGAGCGCGACGAGGTGCGGCACGACGTCGCTCGGCTGCGGCACGAGGGCGTCGGCGGCGCCCAGCGCGAGCAGGTGCCGGGGTGTGACGCCCATGAGGTCGGCGCACTCCTCGGCCGGTCGGCGCAGCGCCGCGGCCGCGCCCTCGGGCCCGATGGCCGCGAAGTACGCGTCGGGCGTCAGCACCACGACGTCGGCTGCCGCGGCGGCGAGCGCGCCCCCGGAGCCGCCCTCACCGTGGACGAGCGCGAGCGTGGGCGTGGGGCAGGTGAGCAGCGCGTCGAGCGCCTCTCCCATCGCCGGCGCGACGCCGGCCGCCTCTGCCTCGGCGCCCGGGTCGGCGCCGGGGGTGTCGACCAGCGAGAGCACCGGCAGCCCGAGCCGCCCGGCGAGCCGGTACGCCCGGGCCGCCAGCCGGTAGCCGGCCGGAGTCGGGCGGCCGCCGACGTCGGCGGCGACGGCGACGCCGACGACCGGGCGCCCCGCGGCGCGACCGAGCAGGGCGGCGACCGACGTGTCACCCGCCGGCGCGCGCAGCTCGACCGGGTCGGACAGCAACGACCGCAGCAGCTCTCGTCCGCCCGAACGGCGTGCACGCGAGCGCTGCACCTGCGCCCAGCCGCTGATCTCCTCGGGCGGGCCGGTGACGACGACGCCCACCGGCTGCGGCTCGGGCGTCAGCGCACGCAGCACGGAGGCGACCCAGGCCGGCACGTCGTCGCCGGGCAGGACGGCGTCGA
>JBKHYE010000090.1:0-9090 GCA_046565705.1 Actinomycetes bacterium | reverse complement strand
GCTCGAGCCAGCCGCTGCCGCTGCCGAGGACTAAACCCGCGACGCCAGTGGTCGTCATCCTGCCGCCGGTGGTCGCGAGCCCGTGCTCCTGCGTCGCGCGGTCTAGCTCCCCCCAGGTGACGCCCGGCCCGACGCGCGCGACCCGTTCCGCGGGGTCGACCTCGATCGTGCGCATCGGGCGCAGGTCGAGCAGGAGGCCGTCCTCGATGGTCGAGTAGCCGGCGACGGAGTGGCCGCCCGCCCGGACGGCGAGGGGCAGCCGGGCCGACTGGGCGAGCAGGACGGCGGCGACGACGTCGCCGTCGCAGGTGGCGCGCGCGATCGCCAGCGGGCGGCGGTCGAACATCGCGTTGAAGACGGTCCGGGCCTGGTCGTAGCTGTCGCCGTCCGCGGCGGTGAGGATCTCACCGGCGAACACCGAGCGCAGGTGGTCGATGGCAGCGTGGCGCTGCCGCTGATCGGTGACGAGGGTGTCGGTCATGCGGCCAGGGTCGTCACCGCGCCGCCGGCCGCGCAGTGCCGTGCGTCACGCCTTCGCGCGCATCGACCCCGCCGCCTCGCGCACGACGGCGTCGAGCACCGCCCGGTCGCGGACGTAGAAGTGACCGCCGCGCTGGCCGACCACCCCCTGCTCGATCAGGGTGTGCAGGGCCCGGTTGACGCTCTCGCGCGAGGCGCCGACGTACGCGGCGACCTCGGTCTGGGACAGCCGCAGCCGGATCCGGACGCCGCCTGGCGTCGGCTCGCCGTGCTGGTCGGCGAGGTAGAGCAGCAGGTTCGCGACCCGGGCGCCGATGTCGTCGAAGGCCATCCCGGTGAAGGAGTACGCCGCCCGCACCGCCAACGAGCTGAGCTGCTCGAGCATCCGCTGCATGGCAGCCGGATGCCGTGTGAGGAAGCCGAGCAGCGGCGCCCGCCGGACCAGCAGGCAGCGGGACTCGGTCATCGCGGAGAGGTTCAGCCAGCGCAGCCCGACCGGGTGGAACAGCCCCACCTCGCCCGTGACGGCGAACTCGCCGATGACGCCGAGGATGACCTCTCGGCCGGCGGTGCTCACCCGGTGCGCCTTGAGCTGACCGGCGGCGACCACGACGAGCGCCTCCGCGCGGTCGCCCTCGAGCCACACCGCCTCGCCGCGTCCGTACCGGCGCTCGTGGAGGTCGGGCACGAGCTCCTCGACGTCGACAGGCGCGAGGTCGCGGAAGAGCGGGGTGCGGAGCAGGATCCCGGCAGGGTCCACGCGCCGGAGGATGGCACGGTCGCGGAGCGGCTGCCAGCGCCGGCGGCGGCTGCCGGTTCGACCGGGCCGCACCCACCCGTCCGCGCGCCGGGAGGCAGACTGCCGGGCGTGAGCACACCGCACGAGTACGAGGTCGTCTCGACCGAGGTCGCCTTCCGCGGGCGCATCATCGAGGTGCACAAGGACCAGGTCGCCATGCCCGACGGCGAGACCTCCCAGCGCGACGTCGTCGTGCACCCCGGCGCGGTGGCCGTCGTCGCGCTGGGGGAGCGGGGCGTGCTGCTGGTGAACCAGTACCGGCACCCGGTCCGGGCGCGGCTCGACGAGCTGCCGGCCGGTCTGCTCGACAACGACGGCGAGTCCGCCCTGGCCGCGGCGCAGCGCGAGCTGGCCGAGGAGGCCGGCGTGTCGGCGCGGACGTGGAACGTGCTCGTCGACCACCTCTCCAGCCCCGGGATGACCGACGAGGCGGTGCGCGTCTACCTCGCCCGCGACCTCACAGACGTCGAGCGCGACGTGCAGGGCCACGAGGAGCACGAGATGACCACCTCGTGGGTGCCGCTCGACGAGGCGCTGCGGCGCGTGCTCGCCGGCGAGCTGCAGAACGCGACCGGGGTCGTCGGGGTGCTCGCGGCCGCCGCGGCCGAGCGCGACGGGTTCTCCTCGCTGCGACCGGCCGACGCCGAGTGGCCGGCGGGCAAGGCGGCTCCCTAGCGCCGTCGTCGTTCGATGCGACGGCGACGGCGCTTTCCGCGACGGCGACCGGTCGGCTGAGCCGGCGCCGGGCGTCCCCGCACTGCCGCCGACCCGGTCAGAAGGAGCACAGCGCTCGACGGGCTGATGCTCCTCGGCGGGTCCGTGGTCGTGCGGCGGTCGCGATCGACCTGATCGCGACGGTGTCGAGGGCCGGCCGGCACCTCTAGACTCCGCGCCGACGGCGGCAACGAGGCCGCCGTCCCGGCGCCCGCAGCCGGTCTCTGCGGACGGCCCGCCACGCGACGCAGCACTCCGCCGGCGAGTCGCGGACTCGGAGGCGCCTGGTGAAGGTCGGCATCCCCCGCGAGGTCAAGGTCAACGAGTACCGGGTGGCGATCACGCCGGCCGGCGTCAAGGAGCTCGTCAAGCACGGGCACGAGGTCTTCGTCGAGAAGGAGGCCGGGCTCGGGTCGTCGATCACCGACGACGAGTTCGTCGCCTCCGGCGCGACGATCCTCGGCTCGCCCGACGACGTCTGGGCCGAGGGCGACCTGCTGCTGAAGGTCAAGGAGCCGATCGCCGAGGAGTACGGCCGCATGCGGTCGGACCAGGTGCTGTTCACCTACCTGCACCTGGCGGCGTCCCGCGCGTGCACCGACGCGCTCCTGTCGTCCGGCACCACCGCCATCGCCTACGAGACGGTGCAGCTGCCCGACCGGTCGCTGCCCCTGCTGGCGCCGATGTCCGAGGTCGCCGGCCGGATGGCGCCCCAGGTGGGTGCGCACTTCCTGGAGCGCTACGCCGGCGGCCGCGGCGTCCTGCTCGGCGGCGTGTCCGGTGTCTACGCCGCCAAGGTCGTGGTGCTGGGCGCCGGCGTCTCCGGGCTCAACGCCGCCGCGATCGCCCTCGGGATGCAGGCCGAGGTGCTGCTGCTCGACATCAACGTCGGCCGGCTGCGCGAGGTCGACCGCATCTACCAGGGCCACATGCAGACCGTGGCGTCCAACGCCTACGAGATCGAGCGGGCAGTGCACGACGCCGACCTCGTCATCGGCGCCGTGCTCGTGCCCGGCGCCAAGGCGCCGACTCTGGTCAGCGACGAGCTCGTCGCCAGGATGAAGCCCGGGGCGGTGCTCGTCGACATCGCCGTCGACCAGGGCGGCTGCTTCGAGTCCTCCCGGCCGACGACGCACTCGGACCCGGTCTTCCCGGTGGCCGACACGCTGTTCTACTGCGTGGCCAACATGCCGGGGGCGGTGCCGAACACCTCGACCTACGCGTTGACGAACGTGACGCTGCCCTACGCCGTCGCCATCGCCGACCGTGGCTGGCGCGGGGCGGTGCAGGCCGACACGGCGCTCGCCCAGGGGGTCAACGTCGTGGGCGGCGAGGTCGTGTACCGGCCGGTCGCCGAGGCGCACGGGCTGACCGAGCGGCCGTTGGCCGAGGTGCTCGGCTGACCCGCGCGACGACGGTGGCGGCCGCGCCACCGACCGGGCCGGCGGCGCGCGCGGTGCAGGCCTACCTCGACCACCTCGCCGTCGAGCGGGCACTCGCCGCCAACACGCTCTCGTCCTACCGCCGCGACCTCGACCGCTACCTCGCCCACCTGCACGCGCGCGGGCGCACGGCGCTGTCCGAGGTGCAGGAGGCCGACGTCGCTGCGTTCCTGGCCGCGCTGCGCACCGGTGACGTCGTGCACCCACCGCTGGCGGCCTCGTCGGCGGGGCGGGCGGTCGTCGCGGTCAGAGGACTGCACCGGTTCGCGCTGCGCGAGGGGCTCACCACGGCCGACCCCGCACGGGAGGTCAAGCCGCCGGCGCCTGCGCGTCGACTGCCCAAGGCCATCTCGGTGCACGACGTCGAGCGGCTGCTCGAGGCGGCCGGAGCGGAGGGGTCGCCGCGCGCGCTGCGGGACCGGGCCCTGCTGGAGCTGCTGTACGGGACCGGGGCGCGGATCTCCGAGGCGGTCGGTCTCGACGTGGACGACGTGGACGCGGTCACCGCGTCGGTGCGGCTGGACGGCAAGGGCGGCAAGCAGCGGGTCGTGCCCGTAGGCACGCCGGCGCGCGCCGCCGTCGAGGCGTACCTGGTGCGGGCGCGGCCCGCGCTCGCGGCGACCGGGCGAGGCACGCCGGCGCTGTTCCTCAACGCCCGCGGCGGACGGCTGTCGCGGCAGAGCGCGTGGGCCGTGCTGCAGTCCGCCGTCGCCAAGGCAGGCCTCCGGGTGGAGGTGTCGCCGCACACGCTGCGGCACTCGTTCGCGACCCACCTGCTCGACGGGGGAGCGGACGTGCGGGTGGTGCAGGAGCTGCTCGGCCACGCGTCGGTGACGACGACGCAGGTCTACACGCTCGTGACGGTCGACCACCTGCGTGAGGTGTACGCGACGTCGCACCCCAGGGCGCGCGGCTGAGGCGCTGTCCACAGCAAGGGGCCGTGCGTCCCCAATCCGTCGGCGGGTCGTCCACAGCCCGGGCGCCCTCGTCAACAGATGTGACGACCGGGTCCACAGATGTGCCGGCGCGCCTTCTCACCGCGCGCGCGGCGTGCGTAGGGTGCCCGCGGCGAAGTGCTTCGCCGAGTTGTCGTAGCGCCGCCAAGGGGAGATGTCTGCTCGTGACTATGTCGACAAAGGCGGTTCCGGCGGCGGCGCGGACCGGCCGACCACCGGTCGCCGGGGCCGAGGGGCGGGCCGCCTCGCCGGTGCGCGCCGTGCCCGACCCGCCGACTCGTGGGCGCCGCGCCGCCGCGGAGCCGGAGCCGCCGGCGGCGGACGGCCCGACCGGGCGCCCGCGCCCGACCTTCCCGGAGCCGGTCGCGCTGACCGAGCACGGCCCGGCGCGGGTGCTCGCCATGTGCAACCAGAAGGGCGGCGTCGGGAAGACGACGAGCACGATCAACCTCGGTGCCGCGCTCGCGGAGGCCGGGCGCCGGGTGCTGCTGGTCGACCTCGACCCGCAGGGCGCGCTGTCGGTCGGGCTCGGCGTCAACCCGCTGCAGCTCGACCGGACCGTCTACGACCTGCTCATGCAGCACGGCGTCAGCGTGGACGACGTCATGCTGCGCACCAACGTGCCGGGCATGGACCTGGTGCCCAGCAACATCGACCTGTCCGCCGCCGAGGTGGCGCTGGTCAACGAGGTGGCGCGCGAGCACACCCTCCGACGTGTGCTCGAGCCGGTGCTGGCCGACTACGACGTCGTCCTGATCGACTGCCAGCCCTCGCTCGGCCTGCTCACCGTGAACGCGTTGACCGCGGCGCACGGCGTGATCATCCCGCTGGAGTGCGAGTACTTCGCGCTGCGCGGCGTCGCCCTGCTCATCCAGACGATCGAGAAGATCCGCGAACGGCTCAACCCTCACCTTGAGATCGAGGGACTTCTGGCCACGATGTACGACGCTCGCACGCTGCACGGGCGCGAGGTGCTCGCCCGCGTCGTCGACGCCTTCGGTGACCGGGTGTTCCACACGGTGATCAATCGGACCGTCCGCTTCCCGGAGACCACGGTCGCCGGCGAGCCGATCACGTCGTACGCGTCGTCGTCGGTCGGCGCCACCGCCTACCGCGAGCTCGCCCGCGAGGTCCTCGCCCGCTCGGCGGTGGCCAGATGAGCCGCCGTCGCGCGCTGCCCGGTGCGGACGAGCTCTTCCGGTCGACCGGCGGACCGGTGCCCGCGGCGGTGCCGGGGTCGGCGCTCGACGACGTCGAGCAGCCCGCTCCCGTCGCGCTCGCGCCGGTCGCCGACCTGCCGGCCGGCTCGCCCGAGGAGCTCGCGCCGCGACCGAGGACGACGGTGCGCGCCCCCGTCCGGCGGCGCACCCGCGCCGCCGAGCGCCGTCCGACCGGGCGCGAGCGCCACGACGAGAAGATCACGGTGTACGTGTCGCCCGAGGAGCTGCTCGACCTCGAGCAGGCCCGGCTGACGCTGCGTGCCGACCACGGACTGGCCGTCGACCGCGGCCGGATCGTCCGGGAGGCGCTCGCCGTCGTGCTGGCCGACCTCGAGGCCAAGGGCGAGGCCAGCATCCTGGTGCGGCGCCTGCACGGGCGCTGAGGTGCTCTACGCGCTCGGCCATCCCGTCTCCTTCGTCGTCCTCCTGGTGGCCTTCGTCGTCGCGGTCACGCTGCACGGGTGGGCGCAGGCGGTTGCGGCGGTGCGAGCAGGCGAGCGCGAGCCGGTGCTCGAGCAGCGCACGCGCCCGGACCCCCGGCGGCACGTCGACCCGTTCGGCGCGATCGCCGGCGCCGTGTCGGGCACCGGCTGGTCCCGGCAGACGGAGCTGTCCCCGCGCCGGTCCCGCGGTGCCCTCGTCGGCGTGCTGCTGGCCGGGACCGTGGTCAACGCCGTCGTCGGCCTCGCGGCCCTGGTGGCCTACCGGCTGGCCGGCGGACCGCCCGTGCCGCTGTCGCTGCAGCACCTCCAGCACGGGGGAGAGGGGGAGGTCGCACTCCTGGCGCTGTACCTGTTCGGCCTGAGCAACGTTGCCGTGGCGGCGCTGAGCCTGGTGCCGCTGCCGCCGCTGCCCGGTGGTCGGCTGCTCTTCGCGCTCGCGCCGACCTCGGCGGGCTGGCAGCAGGCGCGGTACCGGCTGCAGGAGCAGAACATCGGGACGGCGATCCTGCTGGCGCTGCTCCTGATCCCGCTCGGCGGCCCGCAGCCGCTGCTGCCCACGCTGCTCGACACGGTGCTCTCGCCGGCACTGCAGCCGCTGGTGGGCGGGTGAGCGTGTCCGACGCGCACGTGCCGCCCGCGGACGCGGGATCGCCGGTGGAGCCGGATCCGCCGGACGACGCGCCCGCGCCGGCAGCCCGACCTGCGCCCGGGAAGGGCGTGTTCTCGGTGAGCCTGGACGGCTTCGAGGGGCCGTTCGACCTGCTCCTCGGCCTCATCGCCAAGCATCAGCTCGACCTGACGCACCTCGCGCTGTCGAAGGTGACCGACGACTTCATCGCGCACATCCGCGCCGCCGGCACGCAGTGGGACCTCGGACAGGCCACCGAGTTCCTGGTGGTCGCGGCGACCCTGCTCGACCTCAAGGCGGCACGGCTCCTGCCGCAGGCGGAGGTCGAGGACGAGGAGGACCTCGCGCTGCTGGAAGCGCGAGACCTCCTGTTCGCCCGGCTGCTGCAGTACCGGGCGTACAAGCAGGCCGCGGCGGCGCTCGCCGGCATGCTGGAGGCGCAGTCCCGTCGCTTCCCGCGGTCTGTCTCGCTCGAGCCGCGCTACGCCGGGTTGCTGCCTGAGGTGCTGCTCGGGCTGGGACCCCGGGAGTTCGCCGCACTCGCGGCACGGGCACTGACGCCGCGGCCCGTTCCAGTGGTCGCTGTCGACCACGTCCACGGCGGAACGGTGAGTGTTCGCGAGCAGACTGCCGTGCTGCGTGAGCGCCTGCGACGGGTGGGGTTCGCCTCGTTCCGGGTCCTGACGGCGGACTGCGACGGCACGCTCGAGGTCGTGGCGCGCTTCCTCGGCCTGCTGGAGCTCTACCGTGACGGTCTGGTCGCCCTCGAGCAGGCCGAGGCGCTGGGGGAGTTGCACGTGCGGTGGGCCGGTCCTGCCGAGGGCGACGACGAACCGGAGAAGAGCTCCGAGTTCGACGAGGAGGGCGAGCAGTCATGACCGGTCCGGAGGAGCTCCGGGACGCCGTAGCAGAGTCGGCCGACGGCGCACCGAGCGCTGATCGCGACGACGTGCCGCCGCAGCCGCCGCTGGCCGCGCTGCTGGAGGCCGTGCTGCTGGTGACCGACGAGCCGGTGCCCGCCGTCACGCTCGCGCAGGTCGTCGAGCGGCCGACCGAGGAGGTCGAGGCGGTCCTGGCCGGGCTCGCGGGGGAGTACACGGAGCAGGGGCGGGGGTTCGAGCTGCGTCGGGCTGCTGGCGGCTGGCGGCTGTACACGCGCCCCGACTGTGCGCCGTGGGTGGAGCGCTTCGTGCTCGACGGGCAGCAGGCGCGGCTGACCCAGGCCGCGCTCGAGACGCTGGCGGTCGTGGCGTACCGCCAGCCCGTCAGCCGCGCACGGGTCAGCGCGGTGCGCGGCGTCAACGTCGATGGTGTCGTGCGCACCCTCCTGGCGCGCGGGCTCGTCGTCGAGGTCGGCAGCGATCCCGAGACCGGTGCGACGCTGTACGGGACCTCGCCGCTCCTGCTCGAGAAGCTCGGACTCGACTCGCTGGACCAGCTGCCGGCTCTCGCTCCGCTGCTGCCTGAGATCGATGACATCGAACATGTCTGACCCTCGAGGTGAGATCGAGTCTTCCAGGGCCGAGGGTGTGCGCCTGCAGAAGGTGCTGGCGGCGGCCGGCCTCGGTTCTCGGCGGGCGTGTGAGGTGCTGATCGCGCAGGGCCGTGTCTCGGTCGACGGCGAGACGGTGCGGGAGCAGGGCCGGCGCGTCGACCCCTCGACAGCGGTGATCCGCGTGGACGACATGCGCATCGAGCCGCCGACCGGGACGGTCCACCTCGCGCTGAACAAGCCCCGCGGCATGGTGACCGCCATGAGCGACCCGGAGGGCCGGCCCAGCGTCGGCGACCTCGTCGCAGGCCGACGTGAGCGGCTGTTCCACGTCGGCCGGCTGGACGCCGACACCGAGGGCCTGCTCCTGCTGACGAACGACGGCGAGCTCGCCCATCGGCTGACGCACCCGTCGTTCGCGGTGCCGAAGACCTACCTGGCCGAGATACCCGGACCCGTCGCCCGTGACGTCGGCCGACGCCTGCGCGCAGGGGTGGAGCTCGAGGACGGCATCGTGCGCGTGGACGGCTTCCGGCTCGTCGACTCGACGGCGGGACGGGTGCTCGTCGAGGTCGTCCTGCACGAGGGCCGCAAGCACGTCGTCCGGCGACTGCTCGAAGCGGTCGGGCACCCGGTGCAGCAGCTGGTGCGCACGCAGGTCGGGCCGGTCCGGCTCGGCGAGCAGCGGCCGGGCAAGCTGCGGCCGCTGACGACCCAGGAGGTCGCGGCGCTGTACGCCGCCGTCGGCTTGTAGAGGGCCGAGTCGGGGGGCATAGCGACGGGCGCTGACGCGGCGCTGCGGCTCTCGCCGGGCTTCCGGCGGTTCGCCGCGCCGGGCTACCGGCGGTTCGCCGCGCCGGGCTACCGGCGGTTCGCCGCGCCGGGCTACCGGCGGTTCGCCGCGCCGGGCTACCGG
>JBKHYE010000089.1:0-5701 GCA_046565705.1 Actinomycetes bacterium | reverse complement strand
GGTCGATCAGCGAGCCGCGGTCAGCGGCCAGCGCGGCGTCGACCTCCTGCGCCAGCCCGACGTGGTCCACGAGGTCCCGCAGCTCGTCGACCGCCACGCTCGAACACATGTTCGAAGAGTACCACTGGTTCGGGCGTGCAAACCCCTGTGTCGCAAGATTTCTTCGCTCTGCCGTTGCCTCGGGTCGCGCACGGAGAGGCGGAGGTCTCAGCGCAGCTCGGGCACGTATCGCGGGTAGCGCTGCTTGGCGTCGACCACTGCGGCCAGGTCGATCTCGACGGTCGCGAACGGACGCTCACGCGAGGTCGTCGCGACGACGTCGCCCTCCGGGTCGACCGCCCAGCCGAGCCCGCCGTGCTCCGGCTCGGCGGAGTTCGACGACAGCGACCACGCCCCGGCCACGACGGCGCACGCGCGCCCGCCGGCCAGCCACTTGTCGAGCGACTCGACCGGCGTGACGCGCGGCGTCGCGATCACGTGCGCACCGGCCCGACCGAGCGCGCGGGCGTGCTCGAGGAACCACATCTCGGTGCAGACGAGGACGCCGGCGCGCAGCCCGGCGACGTCGGTGACAGCGTGGCCGCCCTCACCCCTGCCGTACCAGGAGGCCTCCCAGAACCCTGGCTCGTCGGGCAGGTAGCTCTTGTCGTGCAGGCCGCGCACCCGCCCGCCCCGGTCTGCCGCGTACGCCTCGTTGCGCCGCCCGACGGGCCGGGTGACCGGCCGGGTGCCGATCACGGCGGCGGGCAGCTCGCGCAGCCGGGCGAGCCACCGGTCATGGGTGCTCACCGCGTCGTCCCACCGCTGCTGGTCGAACGTCCGCTCGACCGCCAACCAGGGAGCGAAGCCGAGCTCCGGGAGCACGACCAGGTCGCTGCGCTCCACCTCGACGTGGGAGACCAGCTGCGCCCAGTCGTCGTCGAGCGCTCCCGAGGAGGTGCGCAGCTCGCACACGGTGACGCGCATCGGCCGAGCCTGCCAGAGCACGGGGTGCCGGCCGAGTCGTCGACCACGCAGAGCCGCCGGCAGGAACCGCGCGGCCGTCCGACGAACTCTGCTCGCAGCCGTGCCGGGAACGAGGAGGACCGTCCGATGACGTCAGCGCGCCCGCGCACCTGGGTGCTCGCACTCGCGCTCCTCGCCTTCCTCGCGAGCGTGCTCGCCAGCCCGCGCTCGGCCCCGGCGAGCGCCGCCTCGGAGGAGCGCGGCTACATCGAGATGTCCGACGGCGTCGGCCTGCGCTACACCGTCTTCCTGCCCGACGGCGAAGGCCCGTTCCCGGTCCTGCTGCAGTACAGCGGCTACGGCGCCGGCACCGACCCCTACGACAACGGGCTCGCCGAGTTCGGCGCGCGGATGCGGGACCAGGGGTTCGCCGTGCTCGGCGTCAACGTCCGCGGCACCGGGTGCTCAGAGGGGGAGTTCGACCTCTTCACGCCGCTGTGGTCGACCGACGGCGCGGCGGTCGTCGAGTGGGCCGCCACCCAGCCGTGGTCGACCGGCAAGGTCGGCATGGTGGGTGCGTCGTTCCCCGGCATCAGCCAGCTGATGGTCGCGTCGCAGCAGCCGCCGAGCCTGGCCGCGATCGCACCGGCCGTTCCCATCACGGACCTGTACCGCGACGTCGGCTACCCGGGCGGTCTCTACAACCACACCTTCGCCAACTTCTTCACCGCCGTGCAGAAGACCGGCACGGCCGCTGTCCCGGCCGAGACGGCGGCCGGTGACAGCCGCTGCGCCGGGGCCGTCCCGAGCCAGAACCAGCCCGACCGCATCATCGCGCTGCAGGGGCCGCAGCACCCCTACGCCGACGACGAGCTGTTCGAGCGGTTCCTGCCCCCCCGAGGACGTGGCCGCGATCGACGTGCCGACGCTGTGGCAGTCGAGCTGGCAGGACGAGCAGCTCGGCGCGCGTGCCACCTCTGCGCTGGAGGTGCTCGACGGCCGGCACACCTGGGCCGTGCTCGGCAACGGCAGCCACGGGTCGGGCTTCTACTCGGACTACTACAACGACCTGATGGAGCGCTTCTACCGGCACTACCTGCTCGGTGAGGAGAACGGGTGGGAGCAGACGCCGCGCGTGCACCTGCTCCACGAGCTCGACCTCGACTACGAGCCCGGCTGGGTGACCCACCACGCGTCGTGGCCGCCGGCGACCCGCGAGCTCACGCTGCACGTGCATCCGGACGGCACGCTGGCGACGAAGGTCGCCGGTGAGACCGCGGGCCTCGGCTACCGCTACCCGCAGATGGCGCCGAGCGTCATGACGACGGCGTGCGCGGCCTGCCAGATCAGCGCCGGACCTGCCGGCACGGTCGGCCCTGAGCCGGCTGCCACCTACAAGGCACCGGTGCCGGACGGCGGCTCGGTCAGCTTCACGACGGCAGCCTTCGACCGCGACGTCGAGATCCCCGGCCAGCGCGGACCTGTGGCTCTCCTCGACGGCGACCGACACCGACCTGCAGGTGACCGTCACCGAGGTGCGTCCCGACGGTCAGGAGCTGTACGTCCAGCGCGGGTGGTTGCGCGCCTCGCACCGGACCCTCGACGAGGAGCGCTCCACGCCGACCCGGCCGTTCCACACCCACGCCGTGGCCGATGTCACGCCGCTCGCGGCGGGCGTCCCGACACCGGTGCGGGTCGAGGTGTGGCCGGTCAACCACGTCTTCCGTGCCGGCTCGGCGCTGCGGATGTACGTCGAGGCGCCGGTCAGCGTCACGGGCTTCCGCCAGCTGCTGCTGAACCCGACGCCGGCGGTGAACACGGTGCATGTCGGGCCCGAGACGCCGTCCCGGCTGGTGCTGTCGGTCCGGCCTGGCGCCACGGCGCCGACGCCGCTGCCGGCGTGCGACAGCGTCGTCAACCAGCCGTGCCGCCCGAACCCGTCGCCCGCTCCGAGCGGCGGCCGCCGGTAGACCCAGCGAGCGCGCGTGGCGCTCAGGGCGCAAGCACGAGCTGCCCGGTGCGGGTGGTGCCGCGCGCGCGCAGCCCGGCCGAGAACCCGGCCTCGAGCGCATCGCGCACCGCGAGCCGCCAGGCGGCGGAAGCGCCGGGGTCGGCCCTCCGAAGAGCCTCGATGTCGGGTGGCAGCGCCACCAGCCGCACGTCACCCGCTGCGCCCGGACGAGCCAGCGGCAGGCCCTCGCGCTCGGCCAGAACCTCGACGCCGCCGTCCCCGTCGTGCGGCCTGACAGGTGCTGTCAGGTCCCACCGGCACAGCAGCCGGTCGCTGCTCTCCCCGCTGTTCACGCCGTCGGTCATCGGACCGTAGAAGTCCACCAGGTGCTCGACGCCGACCGCGCCGAGCTTCGTCAGGTTGAACCACGCGTTCCGGCGCACGAGCGGGTCGAACGTCCACGTGATGGCGGTGATCCCCCGCTCGAGCGCCCATGCCCGCTGGTGCAGCTTCAGCGCCACGCCGATGCCGCGCCCCGGCCGTCCGACGCCCGAGATGTGCGAGTGCAGCAGCGGAGCGACTCCTTCGAGGCCGAGGAACCCGGCCGAGGCGCCGACCAGCTCGCCGCCGTCCCAGGCGCCGGCCACGTACGCGCCGGCGTGCTCGAGCGCCCGCATGACCTCCGCCGAGAGCGGCGGCCGGTCGGCCGGCGTCCGCCAGATGCGGCAGAACAGCGCGGCGGCCGCCTGTACGTCCTCGAGGGTGTGCATCGCTGTCACCTGGACGCCGGCGCGCTCGGCGGCGCCCGCCGCGTCGCGGCTCGCGTCCGGAGCTCGGCCCTGCTCCACCGCTCAGGCCAGCAGCTCGCGCAGCAGCGCGCCGACAAGCGCCGATCGCGGGGCCATCGCGTCGACCACCACGTGCTCCCCCTCCGCGTGCGCGCCGCCGCCGACGGCGCCGAGCCCGTCCAGCGTGGGCACGCCGACCCCGGCCGTGAAGTTGCCGTCGGACGCGCCGCCGACCGACGCGCCCTCCAGCGGCGGCTGCCCCAGCTCGGCCGCCAGCCGCTGCGCGCGGGCGAACAGCGCCGCAGACGACGCCGCTTCGAGAGGCGGCCGGTTGACGCCGCCGACGACCTCGACCGTGCAGCCGTCGACGTGCGCCGGCAGAGCGCGCAGCGCGGCGTCCACGCGCGCGTGCTCGGCGGCGTCGACGGCGCGCACGTCGACCGCGACGCGCGCCGACGCCGGGACCGTGTTCGTGGTCGTCCCGGCCGCCAGAACCGTCGGTGTGACGGTCGTGCCGGCTGACCTGTCGCCGAGCGCCGCGATGTCCAGCACCTGGTGCGCGGCCTCGACCGCGGCGTTCGCGCCGGCCTCCGGTTCGAGCCCGGCGTGGGCCGCCCGTCCCGTCACGACCACCTCGTACAGCGCGACTCCCTTGCGCGCCGTCTTCAGTGCGCCGGCGGCCGAGGGCTCGAGCACCAGGACGGCGTCGCATCCGGCGGCCGTCCGCTCGACGAGCTCGCGCGACGTCGGCGACCCGATCTCCTCGTCGGTCGTCGCGAGCAGCGCGACGCCGGTGAGGTCGTCGAGCCGGCTCAGCGCCGCAAGCCCCTGGACGAGCCCGGCCTTCATGTCGAAGCAGCCCGGCCCGGTCGCCCGGCCGTTGGCGACGTCGAACGGCCACCGGGCCCGCGTCCCCACCGGCCACACCGTGTCGACGTGGCCGAGCAGCAGGACCCGCGTCCGGCCGCCGCCTGACCACAGGAGGTGACCGCGCTCGTCACCCACCCACTCGGCCCGCCGCCCGGTGTGCGCCTCGAGCAGCTCGTCGAGCCGGTCGGCGGCGAGGCGGGTGGCGGTCGGCGACCCCGACGGCGACTCGGCCTCGACGAGCGCAGCGAGGTCGTCGATCATCCGGGTCGTGCTCACGTGCTGATCGTGCACCAGCGCCGCAGACGGCGGCGATCGGCGTGCTCGCCGGCGGGACGGTGCGGCGCCGGTGCCGCGGGAGAGGATGTCGTCCGTGAAGATCTCCGCCGTCGAGCTGCGCCGCGTCCGAATGCCGCTCGTCTCGCCGTTCCGGACGTCCTTCGGCACGACCACCTCGCGCGAGGTCCTGCTCGTCCGCGTCGTCACGCCGGACGCCGAGGGCTGGGGCGAGTGCGTCGCGATGGAGGAGCCGCTCTACAGCTACGAGGACCTCGAGACGGCGTCGCACGTGCTGCGCTCGCACCTGGTGCCGCGGGTGCTGGCCCTCGGCGAGCGGGTCACCGCCGCGCGCGTCGCGCCGGCGCTCGAGCCGGTCAAGGGCCACCCGATGGCGAAGGCGGCGCTCGAGCTGGCCGTCCTCGACGCCGAGCTGCGCGCCGCCGGCCGACGCTTCGCCGACCACGTCGGCGCCGTGCGCGACACCGTGCCCGCCGGGGTGAGCGTCGGCATCATGGACTCGGTCCCACAGCTGCTCGACGCCGTCGACGGCTACCTCGCCGAGGGCTACGTGCGCATCAAGCTGAAGGTCGAGCCCGGCTGGGACGTCGAGCCGGTGCGCGCCGTCCGGGAGCGCTTCGGCGACATCGCGCTGCAGGTCGACGCGAACACCGCCTACACGCTCGCCGACGCCCGGCACCTCGCCCGGCTCGACCCGTTCGACCTGCTCCTGATCGAGCAGCCGCTGCCCGAGGACGACGTGCGCGGGCACGCCGAGCTGGCCAAGCAGATGCGCACACCGGTGTGCCTCGACGAGAGCATCACCAGCGCGCGCTCCGCGGCGGACGCCATCGCGCTCGGCGCCTGCGCGGGC